>NZ_CP024866.1:1035826-1038962 GCF_004136015.1 Pseudomonas sp. ACM7
CCAGGTACAAGTACCCGTGCTGCCGCTCGACTTGCATGTGTTAGGCCTGCCGCCAGCGTTCAATCTGAGCCATGATCAAACTCTTCAGTTCAAACATCTTTGGGTTTTTAAGAAACCCTAAACTTGGCTCAGCAATCGTTGGTTACATCTTTGATTTCTCGCGGAGTAACTTGTGATGCTGATAATCTTGTTGACTATCAGTCTGACTCCACAAGCACCCACACGAATTGCTTGATTCAGTTGTTAAAGAGCGGTTGGTTAAGATCTTTCGTCTCAACCGAGGCGCGCATTCTACAGCAAACGCCCTCAAGTAACACCCTTAAAAGCTCTTAATTTTATTAATAAAATCAATCACTTAGGCCAGAAGCAACATCAAGCTGCTCGTTAGCGGGAGGCAAATAGTACAGGATTAAAATACGTGGTCAACCCCCATCTAAAAATTCTTTTTATTACCAAAGAGCCTAGGCCGAATTCAGCCCTTGGCGAGCGCCAGTTTTGGGTCAACAGCACTGCCACCTGACAGACGCAATTGTGGCCAGAGCGAACTTATCAGCGTATCCATACCTTTCCTTAATATGAAGGAACGGTTATGAAAAAGCCCCGCCAGAGAGTTATCTGAGCGGGGCTTTTTTATGCCTGAAGCAATCCGCCTGCACCCACCCAGCACCCATGAGGGTATATCGGAGGGGTCATGAATTTCTAGAGGCCTTGAGTTATATGGTGTCCCAGGGCAGGTTCGAACTGCCAACCTTCCCCTTAGGAGGGGGATGCTCTATCCAATTGAGCTACTGAGACACAGATCGACCACAAAGAAACACGGTGCGATAGACGGCGTGCATGTTAACGGGCAGGCCCGCTTTTGTCATGTCGTCCGTTTGGCTTTTTAAGTGTAGGCAGACGCCCCGCAGAAGCGTGGCTTTGTTTACCGTGCAATTTGCATCACCGCAAAATGCCATCATTGCAAAATGCAATGCAGGCACTTCGGTAAAATATCTTAATTCATTGTTTTTAAAGGATTTAATTACCGTTAGACTCTTGGCATGCGGGCTGCTTTAGCTGTTCTCGAAGAACAACGGAGGCAAGCCTCATGAACAGCGCCCTTTTACTCTCGATCGCGATCGCTCTAGTGATTCTGTTGGGCTTTCATTTTATCCCCGAGAGCGGTGTTGAGCCGGTTGCTCAACGCATGCCTCATTACCTTCAGGTGCAAAGAGCACCTCAACTGGCGGTAATGAGCGATCAGCGCAGCTTTGTCAGCCAAGAGGTGAGCCAAGAAGGCATTCTGCTGCCAGCTCAGTCTTCAGAACGTTTGGTATTTTGAATCACCCCATCAGGAGCACCGCATGTCCAAATCAGCCGCAGGGTTTTTCATCCTCGCCTTACTGAGCGGCATTCTTCATCTGTCAGTGGTCCAGGATACGGTTCTTACCCTGCCTTTGATCGCCAGCGGCGTGTTCGGTGCGCTGTTTGTGCTGGCGCTGATTGCCGGGCGCAAGATCAAGTTCGATCCGGTACTGCGTTAACTCTCAACAGGTCCAGCAAATTGGCAACTGTAGTGGACAGTTCGCCTGAATTGTCGAGTCGATGGATCCGCGTGTCTCCGTTTGAACCCTCTGCCGTGAATAACCCATTGCGGTGCAGCCTCGCTTCAATCTCAGCAAAACTTTCGCGACCACGGTGCAGCAGGCGCTCTCGCAGGACTTCATCCTTGACCGTCAATAGAACCGGCAATAGCGTTGGATACCGGTGCAGCGCCTGAGCCAGATGGCCGCGAGAGCCGTTGACCAAGACATGCCGACCGTCATTGAGCCATTGATCTATTTCGATCGGAATACCGTAATCCAGGCCATTGGCGTTCCAGCACAGCGCGAAATCGCCCTCGACTCTGTGTTGCTCGAACTCTTCCCGGGAAACGCCAATCGCATCTTCGCCCACTGATTCGGCCGAACGCGTGATGACCCGACGCACCACTTCACAATTGAGCGTCTGCAACGGCTCTCGAGCGGCTTCGATGAGGCTGTCCTTGCCGGACCCAGAAGGCCCCATCAAGTAAATCAGCCTGCCATCCATCCTGAAATCACCTCCCACTGCATGCCTCCCCCTAGTAAATCGGCCAATTGCCACTATCCTGTACAAGTAAGGAACACCGATCGAATCTGCACAGCATGCGCCTTCAGGCGTCCCAGGACATCACCTGTCGGGCAAGGGGAGGCGGTCAGTAATACGGACCAGCGCAAACTTTTCAAACCAGTCCGCATTTCTGATAATTGGTGCTGGCATAACGCCTTTATCCAGTTCAATATTTGTCACAGAATTGACGCCAACGAACTGGCTACTTTGAGGCATGATGCGAGCCTTTATCAATTCAGGTTGAACATTTGGCCAGACCGCTTGTCCTATCAGACATCCTGCGGCCAATCCCGAGAACCGCTCCCCTGAACTAACCGGTTAAATATATGCGCCCATTGAAACAGGCAATTTATTCCAGCCGTACGGCTGACAAGTTCGTCGTACGTCTGCCAGACGGAATGCGTGAACGCATTGCCGAGGTGGCTCGCAATCATCATCGCAGCATGAACTCCGAAATCATCGCGCGCCTTGAGCAGAGCCTTATTCAGGAAGGCGCGCTGGGCGAAGAATTGAGCATGCGCCTGGACAGCCCGGAGCTGTCATTGCACGAACGTGAACTGCTGCAACGCTTCCGCCAACTCTCCCACCGTCAGCAGAACGCACTTGTTTCGCTGATTGCGCATGATGCCGAAATGGCCGCAGACGCTTCCTGATTTCATCCGAAAGTTCAAGCCAGCTTAATTGCTGGCTTTTTTTTGCCTGAAATTCAGATCGAGTAGGAGGCGGCTTTACAGCCGCCGTCCTCTCACACCACCGTACGTACGGATCCGTATACGGCGGTTCAAGCTATGCGGCTAAGCCGGTTTATCGTATCCAGTACCGAAACTAACCCAAGCTGACCCCATAGTTTCTTCGGCAGCGCCTGATTCATATGAGATGCGCCTGAGCTCCACCATGGGCCTCGGCCATTGAAGGCTGATTTGCAGGCGCGAGCTTCGCTAAGCCCCAGGCGCATCAAGTTACGTGCCCTCGTTGAGGGCCGCTTCCATTGTCGCCAGACGACGCA
>NZ_CP024866.1:1039062-1152943 GCF_004136015.1 Pseudomonas sp. ACM7
CCTTCCTGCTTATGCCTGTCGGATCTACGTCGCAGCGTCCCGTGCAAGTATTGGGCTTTAGGGAAACACGCCCCTTTACCCCGCTGCGCCGCCTCTATCCGCTTGCTGTTCGTCAAGCCAGCATTTTGCCTCGGGCTTCCTTCAGATTCGCGGTCACCCGCGACACCCTTGCCTCTGGCTAACACTTCCCCTTGCCGGGTGTGTAGAGGACTTTCACCTCCAAGTCACCAGCGAGGCCACCACAGCCAAGCTGGTTGCGCTTGCGCGCAACGCGCCATGCCTGGCGCACGCATAAAAAACCCGCCGATTGGCGGGTTTCTGATGTCGATAAGTCAGAGCAGGAAGATCGTCGCCAACCCGAGAAAGATGAAGAACCCGCCACTGTCCGTCATGGCGGTGATCATCACACTGGCGCCCATCGCAGGATCGCGCCCAAGCCTCGCCAGGGTCATGGGAATCAACACCCCCGCCAATGCCGCCAGCAACAGGTTGAGCGTCATGGCAGCGGTCATCACCACCCCCAGAGACCAACTGCCATACAGCAGATAGGCGACGACGCCGATCACACCGCCCCACACCAGGCCATTGATCAGCCCTACCGCCAATTCCTTGCGCATCAGGCGCGAAGTATTGCCGGTGCTGACCTGATCCAGCGCCATGGCCCGAACGATCATGGTGATCGTCTGGTTACCCGAGTTGCCACCGATACCGGCCACGATCGGCATCAATGCCGCCAGCGCCACCAGTTTCTCGATGGAGCCTTCGAAAAGACCGATCACCCGGGATGCGATGAACGCGGTAATCAGGTTCACGGCCAACCAGGCCCAACGGTTACGCAGGGATTTCCAGACTGACGCAAAAATATCTTCTTCTTCGCGCAGACCCGCCATGTTGAGAACTTCGTTTTCGCTCTCTTCACGAATCAGGTCGACCATTTCATCGATGGTCAGACGGCCGATCAACTTGCCGTTCTTGTCGACTACGGGCGCCGAGATCAAGTCGTAACGTTCGAACGCCTGAGCAGCGTCATAGGCGTCTTCGTCCGGATGAAAACTCACCGGGTCGCTGGCCATGACTTCAGAAACCTGTTTTTCCGGGTCATTGACCAGCAAACGCTTGATTGGCAGCACGCCCTTGAGCACGCCGTCGTAATCGACCACGAACAGTTTGTCCGTGTGGCCAGGCAGCTCTTTGAGGCGGCGCAGGTAACGCAAAACCACTTCGAGGCTGACGTCCTCACGGATCGTCACCATCTCGAAGTCCATCAGCGCACCGACCTGCTCCTCGTCGTAGGACAACGCAGAGCGGACGCGCTCACGCTGTTGACCATCGAGGGTTTCCATCAGCTCGTGGACGACGTCTCGCGGCAGCTCGGAGGCCAGGTCAGCAAGTTCGTCGGCGTCCATGTCCTTGGCCGCAGCCAAGAGCTCGTGATCGTCCATGTCGGCGATCAGCGTTTCACGAACCGAATCGGATACTTCGAGCAGAATGTCGCCGTCGCGATCGGCCTTGACCAATTGCCAGAGCGTCAGACGATCGCCCAGTGGCAAGGCTTCAAGGATGTAGGCGACGTCGGCGGAGTGCAGATCATCGAGTTTGCGTTGCAACTCGACGAGGTTTTGTCGGTGAACCAGGTTCTCGACCCGGTCGTGATGCGGACCTTCCTGGCGGTGAGTCAGGTCTTCGACCACCCGCTGACGCTGCAGCAGCTCAACAACTTGAGCGAGGCGGTCCTGCAAGCTTTCCTGCGTTTTCTTTACTTCAACTTCAGACATAGGCGAACTCCACTCCCAGCAGCGGGGCACGCCGGAAGGATCAATCAGTCAATTCATGATTGGAAAAACGGGGTACTGAGTAACTACTGGGTAAGTCCATGGAGGCATTCCACAAGCCCCGGCGGGGCTGACGGGCGCAATGATACACCGCCCGACGGTTTTAAACGTTAAAAAATCGTGGCTGAAACAAGCGCTTGCAAGACAAACCTGAGCGCTGCCTGATCCATCAAACTGCGACGACTCATCCTGAAAAGAAAACACACCACAGCCGAAAAATGTAACGACTACCCTTCAGATGGACCGTCATGGAGGACGTTTGATGCGATCGAATGCTCATTATTTTTTATTGATCACCCTGCTCTGCCCGTCGCCCTGGGCGCTTGCCACGACCGTTCACCGCTGCGAGGCGGCCAACGGGCGCATTACCTTCACTACGTTGAGCTGTACGGCCGGAGACAGCCTTTCGCTTCAGGATGTCCGCACCTTCACACCGGGCAGCGTGACCGCCCTCATGCCGGAAGCCGGCATTCGCGAAACATCAGGTATGAAAATCAAAAGGAGAGATCCGACCGTCGTCGGCAAGACCGAGGACAAATGTGGAAACCTCATCAGCGCTAAAGAACGCCGCGAAGCGATCATCAATCAGCGGGTTGTTGCCGGCATGAGTCAGCAGGATGTCGAGAGCGCCCTTGGCAAGCCAGACAAGATCAGTATTCGCAATTCGGCCACGAGCTACCGTTACGACACCCAGCGAGGTCGTAGCGCACACGTTGAGTTCGATGAGAGAGGATGCACCAAGGGCAAAGCCAAATCCCAGACGGCAAAAAACCCGCGTTAAACGCGGGCTTTTTGGTGTTTGGTGCACTCGACAGGATTCGAACCTGTGACCGCTCGGTTCGTAGCCGAGTACTCTATCCAGCTGAGCTACGAGTGCATTTGTGTTTTTATACCAGATCACAACTGGTTGAAGCCAAGTCATTCACATTACTGCAAACAACTCTTAAATGGTGCACTCGACAGGATTCGAACCTGTGACCGCTCGGTTCGTAGCCGAGTACTCTATCCAGCTGAGCTACGAGTGCATTTGTTGCCGCGCATTATAGGCCGTTTAATCTCTATGTAAAGCACTTTTTCTAGTAATTTCAAACACTTACCGAAGAAGCTAGATTACAACGTACTACGCAAATAATGGCGGAGAACGGGGGATTCGAACCCCCGACACCCTTTTGAGGTGTACTCCCTTAGCAGGGGAGCGCCTTCGGCCACTCGGCCAGCTCTCCGCAACACGGGGCGTATGTTAACCAGCTTCTTCCCCGTTTGCAAACATAAAAAACGATAAAAATTAATGGCTTGGTTCTTCGTCCTTCTCTTTCTTTATACGCAGGTAAATTTCTTCACGGTGGACAGCAACCTCTTTCGGGGCGTTGACACCGATACGCACTTGATTTCCTTTGACGCCGAGCACGGTCACGGTGATTTCGCCATCACCAATAATCAGGCTTTCTGCGCACCGACGAGTCAGAATCAGCATACCTTTCTCCTCACGCATTTCATTTCAGGGACAACAGTCTGCAAAAAAAAGGCACTCGACCTACAACCGGAACGATCGCAGCCCTACATGCCTGAGTATTGACTAGCGCGAGCAAAAGAACAGCCTCGAGTCGCACCATTCAAAAAAACAAAAGGGCGCGGTCAGACCGCGCCCTTCGGTTAACGCATCACTCGCCCTGACGGGCCGGTGCGTCCAGTTCGAATGCCGTATGCAGAGCGCGCACAGCCAGTTCCAGATACTTCTCTTCGATCACTACGGAGACTTTGATTTCCGAAGTCGAGATCATCTGGATGTTGATGCTTTCTTTCGCCAGGGATTCGAACATGCGGCTGGCCACACCTGCGTGGGAGCGCATGCCGACACCGACGATCGACACCTTGGCAATCTTGATGTCGCCAACGACTTCACGGGCACCGATCTCGCGAGCGGTGTTTTCCAGCACGGTTTGCGCGGCCTGGAAGTCATTGCGATGCACGGTGAAGGTGAAGTCGGTGGTGTTATCGTGCGCAACGTTCTGCACGATCATGTCGACTTCGATGTTCGCGGCACTGATCGGGCCGAGAATCTTGAACGCAACGCCCGGGGTGTCTGGCACGCCACGGATGGTCAGCTTGGCTTCATCGCGGTTGAAAGCGATGCCGGAAATGATCGGCTGTTCCATGGTTTCCTCTTCATCAATAGTAATGAGGGTGCCCGGACCCTCCTTGAAGCTGTGCAGTACGCGCAGCGGAACGTTGTACTTGCCGGCGAATTCCACCGCACGGATCTGCAACACCTTGGAACCGAGACTGGCCATTTCCAGCATCTCTTCGAAGGTAATCTTGTCCAGGCGCTGAGCCACGGACACCACACGCGGGTCGGTGGTGTAGACGCCGTCGACATCGGTGTAGATCTGGCATTCGTCAGCCTTCAAGGCTGCCGCCAGGGCCACGCCGGTGGTGTCGGAACCGCCACGACCGAGGGTGGTGATGTTGCCGTGCTCGTCGACGCCCTGGAAACCGGCGACAACAACCACACGACCGGCCTTCAGATCGCCACGAATCTTCTGTTCATCAATCTGCAAGATACGCGCTTTATTGTGAGCGCTGTCCGTCAGAATCCGCACCTGACTGCCTGTGTAAGACACCGCTGGCACGCCGCGCTTGATCAGCGCCATGGCCAACAGCGCAATCGTCACCTGCTCACCGGTGGAGACGATTACATCCAGCTCACGAGGAACTGGTTGGCCGTCGCCACTGATTTGCTTGGCCAGATCGATCAGACGGTTGGTTTCGCCGCTCATTGCAGACAGCACAACCACCAGGTCATCGCCGGCCTCGCGGAATTTCTTAACCTTGTCGGCGACCTGCTCGATTCTCTCGACAGTGCCGACCGAGGTGCCTCCAAATTTCTGTACGATCAAAGCCATTTCAAAGCCGCCTCTGCCCATGAAGGGCGCCCAAATAATCACTCAAACCGCGTTCGGGCCCGCCACTAGACTGTGGGCCGGACACACTGCCTTATAAACCCTGCTCTACAAATGGAACAGTCAGGGCCAATGCCGCATCCAGTGCGCCAGCGTCAGTACCACCGCCTTGCGCCATATCTGGACGACCACCGCCCTTCCCGCCCACTGCCGCAGCGGCTTGCTTCATCAAATCACCGGCTTTGAGTTGGCCAGTCAGGTCTTTGGTTACGCCTGCAACCAGAACGACCTTTTCCTCATGGACACTGCCGAGCAGGATCACTGCGCGGCCGAGTTTGTTTTTCAGTTGATCGACCAGCGCCAGCAGCGCCTTGCCGTCCTGACCGTCCAGACGCACGGCCAGCACTTTCACGCCTTTGACATCCAGGGCAGAAGCCGACAGATCGTCGCCCGCCGCGCTGGCAGCCTTGGCCTGCAACTGCTCGAGTTGCTTCTCCAGCAGACGGTTGCGCTCCAGCACAGCCGACAGCTTGTCGATCAGGTTGTCGCGGCTACCCTTGACCAGGTTGGCCGCTTCCTTGAGTTGTTCTTCAGCAGCGTTCAAGTATGCCAGCGCCGCGGCGCCAGTAACCGCTTCGATACGACGCACGCCGGAAGCCACACCGCCTTCACTGATAATCTTCAGCAGGCCGATGTCGCCGGTACGGTTGGCGTGGATACCGCCGCACAGCTCGACGGAGAAATCACCGCCCATGCTCAGTACGCGCACATTGTCGCCGTACTTCTCGCCGAACAGCGCCATGGCGCCCTTCTGCTTGGCGGTCTCGATATCGGTTTCTTCGGTTTCAACTTCGGAGTTCTTGCGAATCTCGGCGTTGACGATGTCTTCCAGAGCCTTCAACTGCTCAGGTTTGATGGCTTCGAAGTGGCTGAAGTCGAAGCGCAGGCGCTGACTGTCAACCAACGAGCCTTTCTGCTGAACGTGCTCGCCCAACACCTGACGCAATGCCGCGTGCAGCAAGTGAGTCGCCGAGTGGTTCAGCGAAGTCGCGTGACGCACTTCGGCATCAACATGAGTCTCTACCGGCGCGCCGATGGTCAGGCTGCCCGACGCCAGCACGCCGTGATGCAAGAAGGCGCCACCGGTTTTGGTGGTGTCGCGTACGTCAAAGCGCGCGTTGCCGACCTGAAGGAAACCGCAGTCACCGATCTGACCGCCGGATTCAGCGTAGAACGGCGTCTGGTTCAGTACGACCACACCCTCTTCGCCTTCGCTGAGTACGTCGACCGACTGGCCATCTTTATAGAGACCAACGACTTTCGCCGAACCTTTAGTCGCTTCATAGCCGGTGAATTCGGTGGCCACATCAACCTTGACCAGGCTGTTGTAGTCCATGCCGAAGGAGCTGGCGGAACGGGCACGGACGCGCTGGGCTTCCATTTCGCGCTCGAAGCCTTCTTCGTCGATGGTCAGGCTGCGTTCGCGAGCGATGTCGCCGGTCAGGTCCATCGGGAAACCGTACGTGTCGTAGAGTTTGAACACTACGTCGCCCGGCACCACGTCGCCTTTGAGCTCGGCCAGATCCTGCTCGAGGATTTTCAGGCCCTGCTCCAGGGTCTTGGCGAACTGCTCTTCTTCAGCTTTCAGTACGCGCTCGATGTGCGCTTGCTGGGATTTCAGCTCAGGGAAGGCTTCGCCCATCTCGGCGACCAGTGCCGCAACGATCTGGTAGAAGAAGCTGCCCTTGGCGCCCAGCTTGTTGCCGTGACGGCAGGCGCGACGAATGATCCGGCGCAGCACGTAGCCGCGACCTTCGTTGGACGGCAGCACGCCGTCGGCAATCAGGAAACCGCACGAGCGAATGTGGTCGGCGACGACTTTCAGCGACGCCTGATTGTCGTTGGTGCAGCCGATGGCCTTGGCCGATGCGCTCAGCAGGCTCTGGAACAGGTCGATTTCATAGTTCGAGTGAACGTGCTGCAGCACGGCACTGATCCGCTCCAGGCCCATGCCGGTATCGACCGACGGCGCTGGCAGCGGGTGCAACACGCCATCGGCGGTGCGATTGAACTGCATGAACACGTTGTTCCAGATTTCAATGTAACGGTCGCCGTCTTCTTCCGGCGAGCCCGGTGGGCCGCCCCAGATGTCGGCGCCGTGATCGTAGAAAATCTCGGTGCAAGGACCGCACGGGCCGGTATCGCCCATGGTCCAGAAGTTATCGGAAGCGTACGGGGCGCCTTTGTTGTCGCCAATACGAACCATGCGCTCGGCCGGAACGCCGATTTCCTTGGTCCAGATGTCGTAGGCCTCGTCATCGCTGGCGTAGACGGTGACCCAGAGCTTTTCTTTCGGCAGGTTCAGCCACTTGTCGGACGTCAGGAAGTTCCAGGCGTAGGTGATCGCATCGCGCTTGAAGTAATCACCGAAGCTGAAGTTACCCAGCATTTCGAAGAATGTGTGGTGACGGGCGGTATAACCGACGTTTTCCAGGTCGTTGTGCTTGCCGCCGGCGCGCACGCATTTCTGGCTGCTGACCGCGCGGGTGTACGCGCGTTTTTCCTGGCCCAGGAAGCAGTCCTTGAACTGGTTCATCCCCGCGTTAGTGAACAGCAGGGTTGGGTCGTTGCCCGGAATCAAAGAGCTGGAGGCTACACGGGTGTGGCCTTGCTCTTCGAAGAAGCGAAGGAAGGCTTCACGGATTTCTGCGCTTTTCATTAGGTTCTTCCACGGAGGCTGCGGCCAAAGGCCTGTGCGAAACGTCAACAGACGAAGCGACGGCAAAGGGCCGCATTATATCGGCCCTGCGCGCGGGGTACAGCGTGTTTATACGATAGAAACGGTCAATTGGACCGCTAACGCTATCAGTTGCGCGAAAACTCGACGAATGTCGCGACGACCTGCTCGATTTGAGCACGGCTGACGTCCATGTGCGTGACCATGCGCAGACGTCCGGCAGCGCTCAGTTTGATCCCGCGTTCGGCGGCAAACGCCTTGATGGCCTCGGCCTTGTCGCCCATCTGCACGTAAACCATGTTGGTCTGCACCGGCTCAACCTCGTAACCCGCCGCTCGCAAGCCTTCGGCCAGCAACTGCGCATTGGCGTGGTCGTCAGCCAGACGCTGAACATGGTTATCCAGCGCGTACAAACCTGCCGCCGCCAGAATCCCGGCCTGGCGCATGCCGCCGCCGACCATCTTGCGCAGGCGTCGCGCCTTGCCGATCAACTCGACCGAGCCACACAGCACCGAACCGATCGGCGCGCCCAGGCCTTTGGACAGACAGACCGAGACGGAATCGAAATACTGGGTGATCTCGCGGGCATCGACACCCAATTTGACCGCCGCGTTGTACAGCCGCGCGCCGTCCAGGTGCAGCTGCAACCCATGTTCACGGGTAAAGCTTCGAGCCTGCGCCAGATACTCCAGCGGCAAAACCTTGCCCTGCATGGTGTTTTCCAGCGCCAGCAAACGGGTGCGGGCGAAGTGGAAGTCATCCGGCTTGATCGCAGCTGCCACGTGCGCCAGGTCCAGCGAGCCGTCGGCCTGCACTTCCAGCGGCTGTGGCTGGATCGAACCGAGTACGGCCGCACCGCCGCCTTCGTACTTATAGGTGTGAGCCTGCTGGCCGACGATGTATTCGTCACCGCGTTCGCAGTGGGCCATCAAGCCCAGCAGATTGCTCATGGTGCCCGTAGGAACAAACAGCGCTGCAGCAAAACCCAACTGATTCGCAAGCTCGGCTTCCAGTCGATTGACCGTCGGATCTTCGCCGTAAACGTCGTCACCGGTGGCCGCTGTGGCCATCGCGTCGAGCATCCCTGCGGTCGGTTGGGTGACGGTGTCGCTGCGAAGATCAATAACGCTCATGAATCTGGCCTCGGTAAGCAGGGAAAATCCCTTTCAGTCAGGAGTTACTGCGGTCATGCCGACGAATAATCAACCCTTGGGTACGAAAAGGCTTCTTGAACTGACGAAAAAATCGATAGCAATCATCAGATAGCAGCAATGCACAGGTGAGAAATATGTGTTAAAAACGCTTCGCCGCCAAACAATCTGGCGGCAAAACGTTCTCAGGGCGGGGTGCAACTCCCCACCGGCGGTAATTGCGCGCAATGCGCATAGCCCGCGAGCGCTTGGCGACAGGCACGGCAATGGCTGTGATGGCGGCAAGGTCAGCAGACCCGGTGTGATCCCGGGGCCGACGGTCATAGTCCGGATGAAGAGAGAACGGGATTGGCGCCAAAGGGCCGTCCGCAGGCATTCGTGCGAGCGTGCGTACCCTTAAATCCCATTCGATTCATATGCCCTGTTTTTTACATAAACAGGAGTCAGAACATGCAACCCACCGCAATCGATAGCAAAAGCAAAAACCATCAGGGCGAGCGCGTTGCGTTCATCCAGGCCTGCTGGCACAAGGAAATCGTCGATCAGAGCCGTAAGGGCTTTGTGGCCGAAATGATTGCTCAGGGTTATCAGGAATCGGAGATCGATTTCTTCGAAGTCGGCGGCGCCTTTGAAATACCGCTGCACGCCAAGCTGCTGGCCAAGTCCGGTCGTTATGCCGGCATCGTCGCGGCGGGCCTGGTGGTCGACGGCGGGATCTACCGCCACGAATTCGTCGCCCAGTCGGTGATCAGCGGTTTGATGCAGGTTCAGCTGGAAACCGAAGTGCCGGTGTTCTCGGTGGTCCTGACC
This sequence comes from Pseudomonas sp. ACM7, assembly GCF_004136015.1. Lineage (NCBI taxonomy): Bacteria > Pseudomonadati > Pseudomonadota > Gammaproteobacteria > Pseudomonadales > Pseudomonadaceae > Pseudomonas > Pseudomonas sp. ACM7. Next base: position 1,048,493 of record NZ_CP024866.1, read on the forward strand.
CCGCACCACTTCCATGCTGGCGAAGAACATCAGAAGTTCTTCTTCGAGCACTTTGTGCATAAAGGCCAGGAAGCGGCGAAGACGTGCGCGGATACGCTGCACAAAATGCGTGCATTGCGTCGTAGCGAGCCACGTGCGGTAGCTGTCTAAACGCTTAACCTGTGGGAGCGAGCTTGGTCCGGGCGGCGTTCCGACGATGGCGGTTTAACATTCAACAATGATGTCGTTTGTTACTCCGCTATCGTCGGAACGCCGCCCGGACCAAGCTCGCTCCCACATGGGTTTTATGCCTGGCTTGAGATCAGGCTCAGGCGAGGTTTTCGTCGGTAGTCGGCACAATAAGGATGCCGGCGCGCAGGCCGTTCTTGACCTTGGGGTTCGGGAAGATGATCCGGGCACCCTCCTCCTCAATGATCCACCGGGTCTGGGCGATGTCTTCGGCCAGCAGGTAACCCACTTCCAACTCCGAAAAGTTCTCGATGTCCGCTGGCAGGTTCAAGCGGAAGCTATCGCTGTGCTTGATGATTTCTCGCGCCACGCTAAACAGCTGCAAACCGTCCAGCGCCTCTTCGGTCTGGGCCGGCTCGTTGCCTTCGATGATCTGTTTGAGGCGAGTTTCCAGCAGATCGACGTTGACCCCATCGTTCTGCCCGAATGGCCGCGCCTTGCCCAACTCGAGGGTAAAGGACTCCGCACCGAGCTTGTCGTAGGTATAGGAGCTGAAAACGATGGACGGCTTGTTTTGCAGCAGCACCGCTTCCATGCCGGCGGCACGCAGACGCGCCAGTTCCAGGCGTGAATGCTGACGGCCTTCTTTCCAGGGATACAGCGCGAACTGCTCGATTTTCGAGCCACGAATCGCGGTGTGAAGGTCGTAGTGCAGACGGTTGCGATCCGGCAGGCTGAAGAAACTCGCCGCCAGCCGCTCCAGTTCACAGGCGCGCAGGGCTTCGGAGCCGCTGCTTTGTTCGTGACGGCCGTTGAACAGCCGGTTGACGTCCTGCTCGATGAAACGCTCGCCTTTGCGAATCGCTTCCGGGTTGCCGAACAGGAACAGAATACGTGTACGCGGCTTCAAATCGCCACGGGCGAGGTCATGCAACAGACGATCGAGCAACTCGATCGGCGCTGTTTCGTTGCCGTGGATGCCGGCTGATAGCAGCAGGTCCAGGCCGTTGTCGCGAGCTTCAGGTGGCCGGACTTCCAGCGCACCTTCGCTCAACCAGCGCATGCGCACGCCTTCGACAGTCAGTTGAGTCTTCTCCGCCGGTTCGCGGCCGGCGAGGGTCAGTTCAAGCAGTTTGCCGAGGGCGAGCATAGAGCGGTTTCCTTAGTGGTCGTGTGCGCAATCCGGGCCGTGCACGTGGTCTTCGTCACCGACTTCAGCCGGTTCCATTTCCAGTTGCAGACTTACCAGATTAGTCGCCAATGGGCGCAACAGCAGGTTTGCGTACTCCGCGTCACCTTCTTCGACGTCCACGCCGATCAGCAATTGGCCGCGGCCGTCTTGCTGAATCCACAGCTCTTTGCCTTGCCACATGACCGCGACGCGGGTGCAGGAAGTTTCCAGTTGCGTGCCGTCGGTGTCTTCAAGGATCAGCTGCAGGGTATCGCTCATGTTTTTTACGCTCTCGACGTTCAATTGATCTGGAATGGATAAACCGCGCCCAGTTTAAGGATTTGTGTCAGTTCATCCAGTGCCGTCCGGCACTCAAGCAGCAATTGCGGGTCCGCGAGATCGTTTTCGGTCATGCGGTCGCGGTAGTGCTTGTCGACCCATTCGGTCAGCGTGCCGTACAACGGCGCCGTCATGATAACCCCTGGGTTGACGGCCGCCAGTTCGGTTTCGTTGAGCGCGACGCGCAATCGCAGGCAAGCCGGGCCGCCGCCGTTCTGCATGCTCTGCTTCAAATCGAACACTTTCACTTCGCGGATCAGGCCGCCAGAGCTGGTCAACCCTTGCAGGTACTGCCAGACACGCTCGTTGCCTCGGCATTCTTCCGGCACGATCAACAGCATCGAGCCGTCAGGACGCGACAGCAGTTGGCTATTGAACAGGTAGGAACGAACGGAGTCTTCCACGGTGACCGCGGAACGCGGTACGCAGATCGACTGAAATTTCCCACCGACTTTGGCGAGTTTGCTCTGCAATTCGGCCAGCATCTGCTCGGTGTCGAGGAACGCATCCTCGTGATAGAACAAAACTTCGCCGTTACCCACCGCGATCACATCGTTGTGGAACACGCCCTGATCAATCACCGAAGGGTTCTGCTGAGCGTAGACCACGCCGTCATCGCTCAGGCCGTGCAGGCGGGCAACCGCCTGGGAGGCTTCGAGGGTCTGGCGTGCCGGGTATTTCTGCGGTGCCGGGTAACGGGTGTCGAACGCGCTGCGACCGAACACGAAGAACTCGACGCCTGCTTCGCCGTATTCACGGCAGAAACGGGTGTGGTTGGCTGCGCCTTCGTCACCGAACTGCGCCACGGCCGGCAAGGCGGCGTGATGAGCGAAGTGCTTCTGGTCAGCGAACATCGCCCCCAGCACGCGACTGGTGGTCGGGTGTTCGATGCTGCGGTGATATTTGCAGTTCAGGTTGGCCGCGGTGAAATGCACACGGCCATCCGCGGTGTCGGCGCTCGGGCTGACAGTGGCGGCGTTGGCCACCCACATGCTCGACGCCGAGCAACTGGCAACCAGCAGCGGCATAGCATCTTTGGCCGCCTGCTCGATCACCTGAGCGTCGGTACCGCTGAAACCCAAACGACGCAGGGCTGCCACGTCCGGGCGTTCCTGTGGGGCCAGCACGCCCTGTTGAAAGCCCATTTCCATCAGCGACTTCATTTTCGCCAGGCCTTGCAGCGCGGCTTCCTTCGGGTTCGAAGACTGCTGGCTATTGCTCTGGGACGCGACGTTGCCGTAGGACAAACCGCCGTAGTTATGGGTCGGCCCCACTAGACCGTCAAAATTGACTTCATAGGATTTCATCAGCGAGGCTCCACGAGAATCTGTTGTTATAGGCATCAGTAACTAACTGTTCAGTGCGACCGAGTCGCGGCCATCGCGGGCAAGCCCGGCTCCCACAGGTTCGGAGGTGTTCACACACTTTGTGTCCGACGCAAATCCTGTGGGAGCGAGCTTGCTCGCGATTGGGCGTTACGCCATTTTCACGCCTGGCGTAAGGGTCGCAGGCATCACCAGGCTCGGCGTTTCCAGCGAAGCAACCGGGTACGCGCAGTAATCTGCCGCGTAGTAGGCGCTGGCGCGGTGGTTGCCCGAGGCGCCGACACCGCCGAATGGCGCGCTGCTCGCAGCACCGGTCAGCTGTTTGTTCCAGTTGACGATGCCAGCACGGCTTTCCAGCCAGAACTGCTGATAACGCGCTTCGGAATCCGACAGCAGACCGGCCGCCAGGCCATAGTCGGTGTCGTTGGCTTCAGCAATCGCCGCCTCAAAATCAGCGTAGCGGATCACTTGCAGCAGCGGGCCGAACAGCTCTTCGTCAGGGCGATCAGCCACTGCCGTGACGTCCAGAATGCCCGGGGTCAGCAAGGCGGCTTGAGCTTGTGGTTGAGTCATTTCCAGCAATGCTACTGCGCCGTTGCCCAGCAGATGTTCCTGCGCATCCATCAGTGCTTTCGCAGCGCCGAGGGAAATCACCGAGCCCATGAACGGTGCCGGTTGCTGATCAAACGCGCCGACTTCAATCGTACGGCTGACCGCCACCAGACGCGCCAGCAGCGTGTCGCCCCAGGCGCCCTGCGGCACCAGCAAGCGGCGTGCACAAGTGCAACGCTGACCGGCGGAAATGAATGCCGACTGAATGATGGTGTAAACGGCAGCATCGAGGTCTGCGACCTGATCAACGACCAGCGGGTTGTTACCGCCCATCTCCAGCGCGAGGATCTTGTCCGGACGACCGGCAAACTGTTGATGCAGGTGATTGCCGGTGCGGCTGGAGCCAGTGAAGAACAAACCGTCGATGCCTGGGTTCGCCGCCAGGGCGATACCGGTTTCACGAGCGCCTTGCAGCAGGTTCAACACGCCTGCCGGCAGACCGGCTTCGATCCAGCACTTGACCGTCAGCTCGGCGACTTTCGGCGTCAGCTCGCTGGGTTTGAACAGCACGCTATTACCGGCCAGCAGCGCCGGCACGATGTGACCGTTCGGCAAGTGACCCGGGAAGTTGTAAGGCCCGAACACCGCGACCACACCGTGTGGCTTGTGGCGCAACACGGCGGTGGCGTCGCCCAACGGGCCGCTCTTCTCGCCGGTACGTTCGCGGTAGCTCTGCACCGAGATCGCAATCTTGTTGACCATGCTGGTGACTTCAGTCGCCGCTTCCCACAAAGGTTTGCCGGTTTCCTCACCGATAGTGCGAGCCAGTTCGTCAGCATTGTTCTTCAGCGCGGCGGCAAAGGCCTCCAGCACTGTAATGCGCTCTTCCAGGGTACGCCGGGCCCAGCTCGGGAATGCCTGGCGCGCGGCTTGCACGGCCGATTCAACCTGAGCAGTGGTAGCGCCCTCGCCGGCCCACAGCACTTGCTGGGTGACCGGGTTCAGCGACTGAAAGGCTTCACCCTGGCCGGCCAGCCATTCACCTGCGATGTATAGCGAATTCATTATTTCGACTCCCTGGCAGCGGACAACGGAACGGCGCGCACTTGATCGCCGGCGTTGAGTTGAAGACGTTTGGCAGTCAGTGGATCGACCACCAGCGTACCGGCGGCGAAACGTGCAGGAGCAGCAGTGATCCGGCAGTCTTCGCGCTTGCGGTTATGAATCAGGAACGGAGTGGCGTCGTCACCCGGCGTGCCGATGGCCAGCACCAGCGCCTGGCTGTCGCGCACTGCGCGGATCTTGCCGGTTTCACACTCCACCGCAGGACCGGCGTCGAAGATGTCGACGTAGCCCTGATAGCTGAAACCTTCGCTTTTGAGCATGGCCAACGCCGGCTCGGTGTCCGGATGAACCTGGCCGATCACGTTGCGTGCATCTTCCGACAGGAAGCAGGTGTACAACGGGAATTTCGGCATCAGTTCGGCGATGAAGGCCTTGTTGCCCACGCCGGTCAGGTAGTCAGCCTGGCTGAATTCCATCTTGAAGAAGTGACGCCCCAGACTTTCCCAGAACGACGAACGCCCGGCTTCGTCGGACATGCCGCGCATCTCGGCGATGATCTTGTTGCCGAACAGCTGCGGGAACTCGGCGATGAACAGCATCCGCGCCTTGGCCAGCATGCGACCGTTAAGGCCAGTGCGGTAGTCGGCGTGCAGGAACAGCGAGCACAGCTCGGAATTGCCGGTCAGGTCATTGGCCAGGAACAGCGTTGGAATTTCGCGATAGATGTTCAACTCTTGCGAAGCGCTGACGGTCAGGCCAACCCGGAAGTTGTACCAAGGCTCACGCAGACCGACGGCTCCAGCGATGGCGGAAATACCCACCACGCGGCCGTCATCATCTTCGAGCACGAACAGGTAGTCCGCATCGCCCCGCCCGGCTTCGCCGCGGAAGGTCTTCTCGGCCCAGCCGACCCGATGGGCCAGACGCTCTTCATTGGCCGGCAAGGTGGTCAGGCCGGTGCCGGTGCTGCGGGCCAGGTCGATCAGAGCGGGTAAATCGCTGCTGCGTACGGGACGAACGATCATGCTATCTCCTCAAACGGGTCGCAGACGCCACCCGTGAAACTTCGCTGCTTTCTAGGCAATTCTCTCTAGGATTAAAGCAGGCGTTAAACCGCCACCAGACGCACGCTGGCACCTTCACCGACGCCCAGGGCTTCGGCCGCTTCAAGATCCAGGGTCACGGGTTTGCCCGGCGCGTAATCGAGCTCAAGCAAAACGGCGCGGTAATCCTGCAACTGGGCGTTGGCCACCAGGTACTGACGACCGACGCCTTTGACCGGCTCGCCGATTTTCACCGGGACTACCCGGCTCTGGGCGATCGAACGGATCCCCGAGACACGGGCGTGCAGGGTCGGCCCGCCGTCGAAAATGTCGATGTAGTGATCGGTCTCGAAGCCTTCGCGCATCAGTATGTCGAAGGTGATCTGCGCCCGCGGGTGCACCTGGCCCATCGCTTCTTGAGCGGAGTCCGGCAGCAGCGGCACATAGATCGGGTAATGCGGCATCAGCTCGGCCAGGAACGTCCGGCTCTTCAGACCGCACAGACGCTCGGCAGCGGCGTAGTTGAGGTCGAAGAAGTTGCGGCCGATGGCATCCCAGAACGGCGAATCACCATTTTCATCGCTGTAACCGACGATCTCGGTCACCACCGAATCGGCGAAGCGCTCCGGGTGGCTGGCGACGAACAGCAAGCGACCACGGGAGTTGAGTTCCGACCAGGCCGAACCCACCAGCTCCGGCAGCACGTAGAAACTGGTCAGCAAACTGTTGCCGGTCAGGTCGTGGCACTGGGAGAGCACATGGATCTTGTTGTGAATCTTCAGCTCGCGAGAAGCGTGCACAAAGGTTTCATTACGGAAGCTGTAGAACGGCTCGGAATAACCGGCCGACGCAACGATGGCCGAGCAGCCCACCAGTTTGCCGGTGGCGGTGTCTTCGAGGACGAAGAAATAGCTCTCTTCACCGTTGAAGCTGACTTCGGCGGCGAACGAGGCTTCGCTTGCTGCGATCTTGTCGCTCAGGCGTTCAACGTCATCCGGCAAGGAAGTGACACCAATCGGGCTGTCCGCAGCCAGACGCTGTACCTCGCCCAGATCAGCCATTTGCGCGGGGCGCATCACCAGCATGGTGTCACTCCTTTCTAAAAATTCTTTGAGGAAAATAAGCCGGGCGAGCATTCAAGCTACTCAGTGTCCAGTGTGGGAGCGGGCTTGCTCGCGAAGGGGTCATAACATTCAACATCAATGCTGAATGTCAGTCCGCCTTCGCGAGCAAGCCCGCTCCCACATTGAATCTGGTCCGGCATAAAAATTGGTTCGACGCCTGAATGATCAGGCGTCGAAGGGCCTATCAGGCTTGAGTCAGTTTGGCTGCGGCGCGTTCGAAACGGTCCAGACCGGCATCGATATCGGCGTCTTCAACCACCAGGCTTGGCGCGAAACGAACCACGTCCGGGCCGGCTTGCAGAATCATCAGGCCTTCTTTTTCAGCGGCGTTGAAGATGTCCTTGGCCTTGCCTTTCCAGGCATCGTTCAGCACGCAACCGATCAACAAGCCCATACCACGGACCTGGGTGAACAGGCCGTACTTCTCGCCGATCTGCTCCAGGCGAGCCTTGAACTTGTCGTGCTTGGCGTTGACGCCGGCCAGTACTTCAGGGGTATTAACCACGTCGATCACAGCTTCAGCGACAGCGCACGCCAGCGGATTGCCGCCATATGTGGTGCCGTGAGTGCCGACGACCAGGTGTTTGGCCAGGTCTTCGGTGGTCAGCATCGCGGCGATCGGGAAACCACCGCCCAGGCTCTTGGCGCTGGTCAGGATGTCTGGGGTCACGCCGTAATGCTGGTAGGCGAACAGCTTGCCGCTGCGGCCCATGCCGGTTTGCACTTCGTCGAAAATCAGCAGCGCGTTGTGCGCGGTGCACAGTTCACGGGCGCCTTGCAGGTACTCGAGTTCGGCCGGGATCACGCCGCTCTCGCCCTGGATCGGCTCCAGAACCACAGCGCACGTCTTGTCGGAAATGGCGGCTTTCAGCGCGGCCAGATCGTTGAACGGCACGTGGGTGATACCGGTGATTTTCGGACCGAAACCGTCGGAGTACTTCGACTGGCCACCGACGTTCACGGTGAACAGGGTACGACCGTGGAAGCTGTTGAGCGCGGCGATGATTTCGTACTTCTCGCTGCCGAAACGATCGAAACCGACGCGACGGGCCAGCTTGAAGGCGGCCTCGTTGGCTTCGGCGCCGGAGTTGCAGAAGAACGCGCGGTCGGCAAACGTGGCGTCGATCAGCTTATGGGCCAGGCGCAAGGCCGGCTCATTGGTGAAGACGTTGGACACGTGCCACAGCTTGTTCGCCTGCTCGGTCAAGGCAGCGACCAGCGCCGGGTGCGCATGGCCCAATACGTTAACGGCAATCCCGCCGGCGAAGTCGATCAGCTCGCGGCCAGACTGGTCCCAGACGCGGGAGCCGGCGCCACGAACAGGAATGAAAGCGGCAGGCGCGTAGTTGGGAACCATTACCTGGTCGAAATCGGCGCGTTGTACCGCAGCGTGCTCAACGGACATCGGAGTCTCCTGATGAGGAACACTCGCCTGAAACTGGCGAGCGATGGGGGGATTGTAAGGACAGTTTTCAGCCCGGCCTTGCCGCCAAGCGACAACTTCTTATAGCGCAAACCCCGGTTTTTCCCGGGTTTACGGCAATGCGACATATAGGGTCGCAAAGGCGCAGTTTAAACCGCCGGCACAGGTTATAGGCAGGCTTGTCGAACGGTGCGGTAAATATGTACCGCACGGAACCGATCATCGTCTGTTTTGCTGGCGGCTCATCCAAAACGCTAAGGGAATAGCGCATGAGCCGATACGAGAACGATCGCCTTTCCACTACTGGAGGCAGTGAATCCGCTACGCAGCCGGACGATCACTACCATCACCTGTTCAACAATCTGCCAGTCTGGGTATTAGAAGCACCGTCCAGTACGCATAGCGCCCTCAAGAACGCCACGCTTATGACACCGGACTGGCATGGCACCGCAACACCGCAGCAGCACCAGTCGCTGAAAAAGATCAGTCAGGAACACTGGACCCATCGAAATCGTCTGGACTCAATGCTGTCGAAGCTGCAAAGCGCACAAGCCTTTGCCGAACCGCTGCTGAGCGATGCCCTGAAAACCCGGTTTGACCTGGAACTGGACGTCAAAACCACCTTCCTGCGCCTGTATATCCCTCAAACCGTGCCGCTTTTCGGAATCAAGACTGGCGCCGCGCGCACCTGGACCGTGTCGATGCTCGACGCCGCCCTGCATAACTTTCAGGAATCGGAAACAGCGACAGGGGCTTACGAACCAGCCTCGACGTTCATCACCAAACCTTCGCCCACAGGGCAGTTCGATACGCTACCGGCGGTCAAGCAAAAGCTCACTATCCCGGCCTTTGCCCGGTTATGCCGGGAACTGGATATCGGCGCCCGGTACAACGCTTACCTCAAAGACAATCTGGGGCCGTCCAACCCGGTGGCCGGTGCGGTGTTGAAATCGAAGGTGATCGGCTCGCACAAAACAGCACTCCAATCTGCGCTGCAGATGGCGCAAGTCCGAAAGGATATTTCAGCGGATGCCCATCTCTCGATCCTGCGCATTCTGGAAGGGCGTTCGGGTGCTCGACTGGATGGGCAGCCGCTATATGGTCACGATTTGACAATGATGTCCTCCTCACTGACCGGCATTGTCATTTTCGCGACGAGCCTGGAGCGAGCACGCACGGCAACACGGATCATTGCCTACATTCCCGATGATCCAGAGCATCCTCTCAAGGAATACCCGAATACATTGGCGTTCATGGCCGAGTTGACCCGCAAACTGCGCTCGCCCGCTTATCAAACGTTCTTCAGTCGCTTCGTCGACCATAAGGAAAGAGGACATTTTTTCGCGGACCTCAACCGTCGCCTCCAGAGCGTGACCTGGCATCAACACCGACAGGGCGACCCACTGCCGAGCTGGCGCGAAACGCCCATCGACAAGCCTGATTTGCGGTTTTCGGCGATCCCGTTCAGAGCGGACCTGTGGAACCATCTCCATCAGCGACAGCTGAACAAGATCCTCAACGATGCAAGCACGCTCGCCGTCTCCACCGCCACTGCCGACAGCAACGCGCGATGGGCATTGTGGAATGCCTTCAGCAAAGTGGCCTCGACAATCCTTGAAATCGCGACGTTCGTTGCGTTGCCTTTCGTCCCGTTTCTCGGCGAATTGATGTTGGGCTACATGGCTTACCAGTTACTCGACGAAACCTTCGAAGGCATAGTGGACCTGGCTGAAGGGCTGAAAACAGAAGCGTTCGGGCATCTGATGACGTTCGTCGAAACGGTGGTTCAGGTGGGGACATTTGCGGTGGGCGGCGCCATCGCTGCCCGAACCCTCAGCCGTCTGCTCTCTCGTGAAGCTATTGCGCTTGTCGACCCACTCAAACCCGTCACAACGCCCGAAGGAAAAACCCGCTACTGGAAGCCGGATCTCAAGCCTTACGAACAAGCACTCATTTTGCCCGAAGGAGCAAAACCCGATCACCTCGGCCTCTATCAAAACGAGGGCAAGACGCTGCTGCCGCTGGAGGGAAAACTGTATGCCGTGAAGTCCGACCGCGTGCCAGGCACGTTTCAGATTGAGCATCCAAACCGAACTGATGCTTATCAGCCACCTCTGCTGCATAACAACCACGGCGCCTGGCACACAGAACTGGAGCAACCGCTGAACTGGGACCGGGAAAAGGTCATGCGCCGCCTCGGCCACAGCGTCGAGTCGTTCACCAGCACCGAGCGCGAACAGATCCTGCGGATCAGCGGTTACCACGACAACGTAGTGCGCGAAATGCATGTCGAACATTATCGCCCGCCTTCGCTGCTGACAGACACGATCAAGCGCTTCAGGATCAACCGGGACATCGAAACCTTTATCGAACAGATCGGCAGCGACCAGCCCGAGCGCTATCGCAAGGCCGATCTGATCCTGCAACATCAATTGCTGAGCAGCTACGACGATTGGCCTGTCGACACGCCAATGCCGGCACCGGAAACCCAAACACAAGGTTTCAGAAAACAAACGGCCGCACTTGCCCTGAAGCATCACAAATCGCTGTTCGATACACGCTATCGCGCGCAGGAGAAAACCGACAACGTGCAGGTCCAGCGACTGCTCGACGACGTGCGTGGATTGCCGACCGATGTCGCGCAAGAGCTGGTGAGCAATGCAACCGGGACCGAGTTACGCCAGCTGCACAACGGTCGCGCGCCCCAACGGCTCAAGGAAGCAGCACTAAAAGCCATGGAGGCCGTACGCGCAACCAGAGCCTGTGAAGGCCTTTATTCCGACGTTCTGGACAACACCGACACCCACCGACTGGCCTTGCAAAGCCTGAGTTCCCTGCCCGGTTTTCCCGCCGAGCTGCGTATCGAAGTGAGGGATTATGCCCATGACGGACTTGTGCGCGACAGCATTGGCCAGTCCGATGCACCGATCGTGAAAACACTGGTGCGCGCTGAAGACGGCACTTACCAGGTTTATCAAGACAGCGAATCGGTGCCCGGTGATTTTTATCAGGGACTTTTTCAGGTGCTGCCGCAAGCACAGCGCAATGCGTTGAACCCTTCTATAGCAAACGCTCAGTCACTCAAAGTACGCATCGCCGAACATGCATTGAACCAACCGGCACTGCGCAAGCTGTTCGCAAAAAATCCCCATCGAAAACCGTTCTACGATCCGACGACCATGCGCTTGCCCGGCGGCACAGAGGGATACAGGCGCAGTTACGCCCCGACGCCATCTCTCACCGACCGGGTTCGCGAGGTTTACCCCAGCCTTTCCGAGGAGGAACTCCAGTCTGTTGTTGTCCAGTTACAAACGCATCCCGATGGCGCACGCACGGAGCTCTCACGCCTGTCCAGCGAGCTCTCGCGACTGCATCAGGATCTGAACACCTGGCTAAACGACTCGCCCACTGTTCACCCGCGAACCCGGGCCCCTCTGAGCGAATTGGAACAACGGGCCGCTCGACACAATCGCAGGCTGCTGGCCCAGGAAATCCAGCGCAGCTGGCGTCGACAATCAGAGCGAGACTTCGATGGCCCGAATGACACGCCGCGCTACACACTCAGATTTGCCGGGCCGATTCTTGGCGATCTACCGACGCTGACGGCCGATTTCCCCCATGTGTCATTGCTGTCCCTTGAAGGCAGCAATGCTGTGCAGGGTGTTCCCGAGTTTCTTCAGCGCTTCAACAGTTTGCGCCACCTCGATTTAAAACGCTTTTCCCTGACCTCCCTCCCCGAGGCCATTCCTCGAATGAAGGACCTTGATACGCTGGTGTTAAGCGACTGCGGAATCAGGTTCGATGCAGCCAACTGGGCGAAACTGTCTTCATTGAACAAGCTGGTCATGCTGGATCTGCACCAGAACCTGTTCACTATGGTGCCCAGTGTCGAATCTATGCCTGAGCTTGTTCACCTGGACCTGAGCCGTACCGGTCTGACCGACATTCCCGACAGCGTAATTCGCCACCCCAAACTTGATACCGCCAAGCTGCTACACAACAGGATCAGTGAACTGCCTTCGCAATTATTCGAAAGCCCGGTGTACACCAAACGCGCAATACACCTGACGCACAATCCGCTTTCGGATAACGCCCGACAACTGATCAAGCATCACTACTTCGACAGCTCATACGATTTGGGTATCTATGCCCCAGAGGCGGACATCAACCGAGTCAGGGCGCTGTACCCGAACCTGGAGGTCGAACAGGCGAGCGAGTTTGTCTATGAACTGTCAGGCACCCTGGCAGACGGCCGGATCGAGCTGACAAACCTTGAAGCGGAGTTGGCACAACTGAGCAACGACTTGGCGGCATGGACCGCCGACCTTCCGGCCCAACACCCGTTGACGGGCGAACCGTTCACCGCCCAACAACAGCTTGTCGAGCACATGAACCGCGACCAGTTCAAACAGACACTGGAGCAGTGCTGGCGGCATGAAAGCGAACTGGATGATTTCAATGAGGCGCTGGAGCCCACCTATGAACTCGTTTTCAACTCCTACATCAACGGCGACCTGCCTACCCTGAACGCCGACTTCAGTCATGTGACATCGCTGGAGTTACGCAGCGTCAACGGAGTGACCCGCGCCGGGCAGTTTCTGGAGTCTTTCCCCAACCTCAAAAGCCTCAAACTGCGCGACTGTAATCTGGGCAACATTCCCGATGCGGCGTTCAAAATGGGTCAACTGCGGTCGCTGTCGCTCCCAGAATGCCGCGTCGAACTGTCAGCGGAATCGGCAAGTGCGCTGGCGGGAATGGAACAGCTCGATTATCTCGATCTGGCCCACAATCCCCTGGGGCAAACGCCTGACCTGAGTCAGATGATGGAGCTCGCGACCGTACTGCTGAATGACACCGGTATCACCGAAATACCGCACGGCCTGCTGAAAATGACCGAGCTGGACTGGGCCGACCTCAGTGGCAACGCCATCACCGAAGTCCCCAGCGATGTGCTGGAGCTGCCGGTGGAAATCGCTGAAAACATCAGTTTTCGAGGTAATCGGTTTTCCGAAGAGAGCCTGCTACGGCTGATCGGCTACTTCGAACGGACGGGCATGGACTTTGGCGTGGAAGAGGTGATCAATCGAGGTGAGATGGATCTCTCGACTTCTGAAGGCTCCGACATGGAGGAATAAATCAACCTTCAGCAGGTGGCGTGGTTGCTCTTTCACCCACGCTCCGAGGGTACCGACGACAGTTCGAACGGGCTGCTGCTGCGCCGCTGGTTGCGATCTTCCCGCGGCGTGGCACCGAAGAAGTTGCGGTAGGCGCTGGAGAAGTGCGGCCCTGAGGAGAAGCCACACGACAGGCCGATCTGGATGATCGACTTGCTGGTTTGCATCAACATTTGCCGGGCCTTGTTCAGGCGCAGTTCCAGGTAATACTGGCTCGGCACACGGTTGAGGTATTGCTTGAAGATCCGCTCCAGCTGCCGACGGGACACGCACACATGCTGGGCGATTTCGTCGGTGGTCAGCGGCTCTTCGATGTTGGCTTCCATCAGCAGCACGGCTTGCGTGAGCTTCGGATGGCTGGAACCGAGACGATTCTGCAGCGGAATGCGTTGGCGTTCGCCACCCTCGCGGATGCGCTCGACCACCAACTCTTCGGATACCGCACCGGCCAGCTCGGCGCCGTGGTCGCGGGCCAGCACGGCCAGCAACAAATCGAGTACCGACAGGCCGCCGCACGCTGTCAGACGATCGCGATCCCAGTCGAACAGATGGCTGGTAGCAATGACTTTCGGGAAGCGTTCGGTGAAATCGTCCTGCCAGCGCCAATGCACGGCAGCGCGATAACCGTCGAGCAAACCCAGTTGGGCCAACGGGTAAACACCGGCCGACAAACCGCCAATGACACAACCGGCTCGCACCAGTTGTTTCAACGAACTGCTGAGCGCCGGCGCGAGTGTGGTCGGTGGCTCATCGGCAAGTAAAAACAGTTTCTGGAAGTTCTCGAGCTTGCCGGCCCACGGCTCACCCGGCAATTTCCAGGCGCCTTCGGTCGGCGGTTCGGCCTGCAAAAACGACAGTTCGTAGACAACGTCCGGATGCACACGCTGGGCAACACGCAAGGCCTCCTCAGCCAGCGCAAGCGTTAGTGCTTTAGTGCTGGGCCAAATCAGGAAACCAATTCGATGGGCAGTCATGGCGGGCAATCCGAAACGAAAACAGTGTTAAAGGCATGGGCCAATGCTAGCCCGTAAATGAACGCATATCTCGGAACCGGTAGAGATCAAATGTGGGAGCGGGGCCAGCCTCTAGATTGCGAAGCATGCACTATCCCGGTGCGCAACGGGAGATCGGTTTACTTGAGGCTACCCGAGAGGAATTGTTGCAGACGTTCGGACTGTGGATTGACCAGCACCTCACGCGGGTTGCCGCTTTCTTCGACGACACCTTTGTGCAGGAACACCAGTTGATTCGACACTTCACGGGCGAAGCCCATTTCGTGCGTCACCACCACCATGGTCCGGCCTTCCAGCGCCAGGGCCTGCATGACTTTCAGCACGTCGCCAACCAGTTCCGGGTCGAGTGCCGATGTCGGTTCGTCGAACAGCATCACCTCGGGTTCCATCGCCAGCGCACGGGCAATCGCCACACGCTGCTGCTCGCCGCCGGACATGTGGCCCGGGTAGGCGTCTTTGCGATGGGCCACACCGACCTTATTCAGGTAGTGCTCGGCCTTCTCGCGGGCTTCTGCCTTGGACATGCCGAGCACGTGGACCGGCGCTTCCATGATGTTTTCCAGTGCGGTCATGTGCGACCACAGGTTGAAATGCTGGAACACCATCGACAGGCGCGAACGCATGCGTTGCAGCTGTTTCGGGTCGGCCGCCTTCAGCGCGCCGTCCTTGTTGGCGACCAGTTTCAGCTCTTCATTGTTGAGCAGAATCTTGCCCGCGTGCGGCTGCTCCAGCAGGTTGATGCAGCGCAGGAAAGTACTTTTGCCGGAGCCACTGGAGCCGATGATGCTGATCACATCGCCAGCCGCCGCTTTCAGGGACACGCCCTTGAGCACTTCGTGACTGCCATAGCGTTTATGCAGGTCTTGGACTTCAAGTTTGTACATGCGGTCGGTTCTCACAAAAACAGTCAGTCAGTCGTTGAGCAAGCGCCCGTGACGCAGCGCTTCGCGCCCCGCCACCTTGGCCAGCCAGAAACCGGGTTGGGCATAACGCAGCCGTTCAATGGCAAACAGCACCCCGGACGTACCAGCACACACCGTGCTGACCCGATCCGATAACGGATCGATCACTTCGAAAATCTCATCGCCGGCTTCAATCCATTCACCGGGTTTACGCAAGAAACTGATCACGCCAGGGTGTGGCGCAAACAGTAATTCGGTGCCTTCGAACGGCATGCCTTCGCAAGCATCTTGCGCAGGTTTTGGCCATTCGCCGCTGATCAGGCCTTGCTCGGCGAGGAACGCCAGAATGCCTTCGGCGTAAGCCATCGCTTCTGGGCGACCGGTATCGGCCTGACCACCTAATTCAATGGTAGTCGCCAGGCAGGCCAAGGGAATCTGCGCATCAGGAAACAGACGCGACAGACGCAACCACGGCAGCGAGCACGCTTCGTCAAACGAACTGCCGCCAGAATCTTCCGCCAGCAGCCCCACCTTTACGTTCAAGTGCGCGGCCAACGAACGCCATTGCGGCCAGTGTTGCGGCAAGGCGTACATGTGCAGCGCCGCTTCGGCATCGCAATGCAGATCAAGCACCACGTCAGCGGT
This sequence comes from Pseudomonas sp. ACM7, assembly GCF_004136015.1. NCBI lineage: Bacteria > Pseudomonadati > Pseudomonadota > Gammaproteobacteria > Pseudomonadales > Pseudomonadaceae > Pseudomonas > Pseudomonas sp. ACM7. The sequence goes on from NZ_CP024866.1 coordinate 1,064,437, forward strand.
GCAGGCATGACTGAGCAAAATGCGCTGCATGCCTTGCAACTGACTGGCGGCTGGTGGCAATGCGGCGAGCACATCGTTCATGGCCTGACGGATCAGCTGAATATTGGCGTGCGGATCATCACCCAGGCGCCCTTCCAGCTCGGCGGCCACTGGCGCGCTCAGCTCGACGAAATCCCGGTTGAAGTTCTTGCCGCTGCCCGCCTCAAAACGCCCTTGATGACTGCCCTGAAACAGTTGGCCGAGGCCCAGTGGATTGGCCACCGGCACCAGTTCGATCACACCGTTGAGCAAGCCTTGGGCTTCAAGTTCGGTCAGGCGCTTTTTCAGCTCCCAAGCCGTGCGCATCCCCGGCAGTTCATCGGCGTGCAGGCTGGCCTGGATGTAGGCCTTGCGCTCGCCACTACCGAAGCGGAACACCGAAATCTGGCGTTCGCTGCCCAAGTGGCTCCACGGCAATGAATGATCGATGCGTTCCATATCAGTGCTTCCGCGGGGCCAGATAGCCCAGCCAGCGGCGCTCGGCCAGTTTGAACATCCGCACCAGAATGAAGGTCAGGCACAGGTAGAACACGCCGGCGGTGATGTAGGCTTCGAACGGCAGGTAGAACTGCGCGTTGACCGTACGCGCGGCACCGGTGATGTCGATCAGGGTCACGATGGACGCCAGACTGGTGGTCTGCAGCATCATGATCACTTCGTTGCTGTACTGCGGCAGTGCCCGGCGCAAGGCCGACGGCAGCAAGATGCGCTTGTACATCTTGTAGCGCGACATGCCCATCGCCTTGGCCGCTTCGATCTCACCGTTCGGCGTGGCCCGCAGGCTGCCGGCGATGATTTCAGCGGTGTAGGCGCTGGTATTGATCGCGAAGGCCAGACACGCACAGAACGTCGCGCTGGACAGCCACGGCCAGAGGAAGCTTTCACGTACCGCTTCGAACTGCGCCAGACCGTAGTAGATCAAGAACAGCTGCACCAGCATCGGTGTGCCGCGGATCACGTAGGTATAGAGCCAGGCGCTCATGTTGACGGCCGCGTTTTTTGAGACGCGCATCAAGCCCAGCGGCAAGGCGCACAGCAGACCGAAAAACAGCGACAGCCCGAGCAATTTGAGGGTGGTCACCAGGCCGCCGAAGTACAACGGCAGGGCCTCCCAAATGACGTTGTAGTCGAAGATCATAGATCAGCCGCCCTTACGCCTACCGAGTAGCGCTTCTCAAGGTGACGCAATGCCAGCAACGAGACGCTGGTGATCACCAGGTACATTGCCGCCACTGCGAGGAAGAAGGTGAAAGGCTCGCGGGTGGCATCTGCCGCCTGCTTGGCCTTGAACATCATGTCTTGCAGCCCCACCACCGAAATCAGCGCGGTGGCCTTGGTCAGTACCAGCCAGTTGTTGGTGAAACCCGGAATCGCCAGGCGAATCATCTGCGGCACCAACACCCGGAAGAACACCTGAAAACTGCTCATGCCGTACGCCATGCCGGCTTCTGCCTGACCTTTCGGGATCGCCATGAAGGCGCCACGGAAGGTTTCCGACAGGTACGCACCGAAGATGAAGCCCAGGGTGCCGATACCGGCGGCCAACGGGTTCAGGTCGATGTAGTCGTCAAAACCGAGCATTGGCGCGACGCGATTGAGCAGGTCCTGACCGCCGTAGAAAATCAGCAGGATCAGCACCAGGTCGGGAATACCGCGGATCACCGTGGAATACAGGTCGCCCAACCAGGCCAGCCAGCGAATCGGGGACAGACGCAGCGCAACGCCGATCAGACCCAGAACAATGGCCAAGACCATGGACGACAAGGCGAGCTGAAGCGTCAGCCATGCGCCATCGAGGATGACAGCCCCGTAGCCTTTCAACATGATTCAGGTCCTCGAAAAGGGGGATGAAAAAATGGCGCAAACCTCAGAGATCCTGTTGCTTGCGCCATTTCGGACTTGTCGCCGGGACGTGTTATTTGCCGTAGATATCGAAGGCGAAGTATTTGTCCTGGATTTGCTTGTACTTGCCGTTCTCGCGAATGGCGGTGATCGCGGTGTTGATCTTGTCTTTCAGCGCGTCACCCTTGCGAACTGCGATACCTACACCGTCGCCGAAGTATTTGACGTCGGTGAAGGCCGGGCCAACGAAGGCGAACCCTTTGCCAGCGTCGGTTTTCAGGAAACCGTCATCCAGCAGCGTAGCGTCTGCCACGGTGCCGTCGAGGCGGCCAGCGGCGACGTCGAGGTAAATTTCGTTCTGCGAACCGTAAGGCTTGATCTCGGCACCCAGCGGGGCCAGGACTTCGCGGGCGAAACGCTCGTGGATCGAACCACGTTGCACGCCAATGTTCTTGCCCTTGAGCTCAGCCAGACTGTCGCTGACTGGAGTGCCGGCCTTCATGACCAGGCGAGCCGGGGTGTTGTAGTACTTGTTGGTGAAGTCCACGGACTTCTTGCGATCTTCAGTGATCGACATGGACGACAGGATCGCGTCGATCTTGCGCACTTTGAGTGCCGGGATCAGACCGTCGAACTCTTGCTCGACCCAAACGCACTTGACCTTCATCTCTTCGCACAGAGCGTTGCCGATGTCGTAGTCGAAACCAACGATGCTGCCGTCCGGCGCTTTAGAAGCGAACGGAGGGTAAGCCGCTTCGATACCAATTTTCAGAGGCTTTTCATCGGCGAAAGTCGGCAGGGACAGCACGGACAGTGCCAGGGCGCCAAGCAGCACGAGTTTCTTCATCTTGGGACTCCATCGGTAAAGGGCTAAAACGGCAGAGTGAGCGATAGCCCAATATGCGAATGAGTGGAACCGCAAAGCGGTGCTGCGTCGTAGGAATCGCGCGTTTTTTTTAACGCGAGCAACAACGAGCGAGTGATCGGCATTCTAACGACAGGCCCGAAGCCGATATTTCTTCAATGCGACAACTAATTACAGAAGCACCGAGAAAGCCGCTTGGGCGCGTTGACAGCCTTGCAAATTCATGCAAGAGCAAAAGACAGTGAACCGATCTATGTTGCAAATTGCGGGCCTATTATTGGCAAACCCTTCTAATCCGGCAAGCGCAGCGTTGTGTCTTATTTTTTGCAGGGGCTGAGGAGGCCCGATGATGGGACTTTGCGTTTCCCAATGCCCCGTATCGGAGCGAGCGGTTACACATTCAGTTACTTGAAAGGTGATGGGTAACAGTGGGAAATCACCTACAGGTGAAGCCGATAATTATTGGCAGTTGTTTATGTGGCGTCTGACAGATCGCCTTCGCGAGCAAGCCCGCTCCCACATTGGATCTGCTTCTGGCACAAATTCTCTGCTCACTGGAGATCTAGTGTGGGAGCGGGCTTGCTCGCGAAGAGGCCCGCCCAAGCAACGGAAAATCCAAACCTGATCGACATAAAAAAACCCCACCAGGCTCAACACCTGGCGGGGTTTAGATGACTCGGAACGCTTACGCGACGTTCATGATCTTGTGCTCATCAATCAAATGCTGCACCACACCCGGATCCGCCAAGGTGGAGATATCCCCCAACCCATCGTATTCAGCCGTAGCAATCTTGCGCAGAATGCGGCGCATGATTTTTCCCGAACGGGTTTTCGGCAGACCCGGCGCCCACTGGATGACATCCGGCGAGGCAATCGGGCCAATCTCTTTACGCACCCAGTTTTTCAGCTCCAGACGCAGCTGCTCGCTCGGCTCTTCGCCACCGATCAACGTGACATAGACATAGATGCCCTGCCCTTTGATGTCGTGCGGCACACCGACCACGGCCGCTTCGGCGACTTTCGGGTGGGCGACCATCGCGCTTTCGATCTCGGCGGTCCCCATGCGGTGGCCGGACACGTTGAGCACGTCATCCACGCGACCGGTAATCCAGTAGTAACCGTCTTCGTCACGACGCGCACCGTCACCGGTGAAGTACATGCCGCGGAACGTCTTGAAGTAGGTATCGACGAAGCGGTCATGGTCGCCATACAGCGTGCGCGCCTGGCCCGGCCACGAATCGAGAATCACCAGGTTGCCCTCGGCAACGCCTTCGATGATGTTACCCAGGTTATCCACCAGCGCTGGCACCACGCCGAAGAATGGTCGTGCAGCAGAACCCGGCTTGAGCGCGTGCGCACCCGGCAACGGGCTCATCAGGGTCGCGCCGGTTTCGGTCTGCCACCAGGTGTCGACGATCGGGCAACGGGATTGGCCGACGTTCTTGTAGTACCAGTCCCACGCTTCCGGGTTGATCGGCTCACCGACCGAACCCAACAAACGCAAACTGCTGCCATCGGCGCCTTCAACGGCCGCCTTGCCCGACGCCATCATCGCGCGGATTGCGGTGGGGGCGGTGTAGAGAATGTTGACCTTATGTTTGTCGACGATTTTCGCCACCCGGGTGATGTCCGGGTAGTTCGGCACGCCTTCGAACAGCAAGGTGGTCGCGCCATTGGCCAGTGGGCCATAGACAATATAGGTGTGGCCAGTGACCCAACCGACGTCGGCGGTGCACCAGTAGACTTCGCCCGGACGGTAGTCGAACACGCGCTCGTGGGTCATCGCCGCGTACAACAGATAGCCGGCGGTGGTGTGCTGTACACCCTTCGGCTTACCGGTCGAACCGGAGGTATAAAGGATGAACAGCGCTTCTTCAGCACCCATTTCTTTCGGCGCGCACACAGTGCCCGCCACTTTCATCAGGTCTTCGTACCAGATGTCGCGATGCTGGTTCCACTTGATGTCGCCACCGGTGCGCTTGCACACGATGACTTTCTGAATGCTGCTGGTTTCCGGGTTGGTCAGCGCGTCGTCGACGTTGCTCTTGAGCGGGATCTTCTTACCGGCACGAATGCCTTCATCAGCAGTGATCACCACTTTGGATTTGCAGTCGATGATCCGGCCCGCCAGGGCTTCCGGCGAGAAACCACCGAACACCACCGAGTGAATCGCGCCAATCCGGGTACACGCCAGCATGGCGACCACGGCTTCGGGGATCATCGGCATATAGATAGTCACCACGTCGCCGCGGTGCACATCCTGGCCGCGCAGGGCGTTGGCGAACTTGCAGACTTGTTCGTGCAGCTCACGGTAGGTGATGTTGCGGCTTTCGGCAGGGTCATCCCCTTCCCAAATGATCGCGATTTGATCGCCGCGTTCGGCCAGATGACGGTCGAGGCAGTTGTAGGAAACGTTCAGGGTGCCGTCGGCGAACCATTTGATGTCGACATGGTGATCATCGAAGGAAGTCTGTTTCACCGTGGTGAAAGGCTTGATCCAGTCGAGGCGCTTGGCTTGCTCGCGCCAGAAGCCGTCCGGGTTAACGACGGACTGCTGGTACATGGCCTTGTAGGTCGCCTCATCAGTCAGCGTGTTGGCCGCAACCTCGGGACGAACGGGATACAGAGAAGCCGCACTCATCTTTGTTACCTCGGTGGAATAGTTGTTTTTGTATGACCCAGTTGTAGCCGGGCCGGGCCTATAGAACCATTCGACGATGGTAGTAACAAGCCCCTACTAAATGTCGTGACTATTCCCACAGGTTTTGTGCAAACGCTCTATTCCGGCCACCAATGGCCAATGTAGGAGCTGCCGAAGGCTGCGATCTTTTGATCTTCGAGGACCGCCAAGATCAAAAGATCGCAGCCTGCGGCAGCTCCTACAGGGATTGTTACGAAATTCGCCAAAGGTGTTTATCAAAAGCACGCCTATATGAATGTAACCCCCACGCCTAAAATCAGCCTCGCCAACCAGGCAACGTGATTAACCAAGTTGCAGCCCCCACGAAGGCAGTTAATCCAAAACCTAGTACTTAAGTTCCACACGCAACCCCAAAAAGGTTGCGTGACCCCACTCGACCTCTAAAAGGTAAATTTGAAATGAAAGCTTTATTAGTTCTGGCCCTCAGCAGCCTGTGCGCAACCGCCATGGCAGACGAGGTCCCGACTGATGTCGCACAGCAGCAACCCGCCATCGAGGAATACACTTACTCCACTCACCTGGACATCGCCAAAGTTGTCTCCATGAGCGAAATCCCGAATGTGTGTGAAGTTGTTCCAGCAACAATGGAATACGACGACTCCAAAGGCCAACGCCACATTCTGCGCTACAGCGTTATGGGTAACGGCTGCTCTAACGGCTAATCACCCGCCCAAGGCACACAACGCCAACGAACCTGGAGCCACTACCATGAAAACCAAACTGATCCTCGCCCTGACCCTCTCTGTCCTGGCCGCTGACGGCTACGACCGCACTGGCTCGGCTGCTTACAGCACGCAAGCGGCTGTCGCTTCTGATGGTTACGACCATACCGGGTCGGCGTCTTTCGCCTCCGATGGCTCCGATCACACAGGCGCTGCCAAACTCGCTTCTGACGGTTTTGATCACACCGGCGCTGCTAAAGTGGCTGCCGATGGCGAAGATCACGTGGGTGCCGCCCGCTTCAGCTGATCATCAAGCGTGACGTTACAGCCCGACCTCGGTCGGGCTTAGTTGTGTCTGGAGCCATCGAAAACCGACTCAAAACACAACATGTAGTGAAAAAGGCGGTTTTCTGGCTGTTTTTTGAACAAAAAAATTGCCCGCCAAAATTTATGAAAAAAAATCTGCACCCGCGACATCCGGCCAAAGCCCTGTAAACCCTCGCTCCGACCGAAAAACCCTCCTTCTCGACCGCTCCATGCGCGGATTCGCCCCACCACGGCCGCAAAAATTTCCCTATAATGCCGGCTTAAACGGGCCTGCAATATTCCCTTACAGGGATAACAGCCAGTCTGAAGCCCACGCCGAAGTCTTCACCGATTTCGGCGCCCGTCAGAGGCTCTCGGAACCCCGTACAAAATTATGTTTATTTGCCTGCGTGTACCGCTGCAAAAAACGCTATCCAACGCGGCCAGAACGGTCGTGTGAAAAACCAACCAATCAGTTTTCACACGGGCATCTGGCCCTCACGCAGGAGACGACACGTCATGCTGAGCTGGGACGAATTCGACAAAGAAGACAGCGGCGAAACCGTTGTAAAAGGCGCCAACGCTGGGCACGCAACTGAAGCCAACATGGACCGCCTCGACACCGCTGGTGGCGTCGCGGCTCAAGAAGCCCGCGCTGTAACCGCGTCCGACTCCGCCGCAATCGCCCGTGCAAAAGCTGCCCTGGACAACCTCGACATCGCCGAAGGCCTCGCCGAACTCGAAGGCGCCTCCGCCCGTGTGGCCGTCGACGAAAAGCGCATGATCAACTGCCGCGCCGACCTCAACCAGCTCGTCCCGTTCAAGTACGACTGGGCCTGGCAGAAGTACCTGGACGGTTGCGCAAACCACTGGATGCCGCAAGAAGTCAACATGACCGCCGACATCGCCCTCTGGAAAGACCCGGAAGGCCTGACCGACGACGAGCGCCGCATCGTCATGCGCAACCTCGGCTTCTTCTCCACCGCCGACTCCCTGGTTGCCAACAACCTGGTCCTGGCCGTGTACCGCCTGATCACCAACCCGGAATGCCGCCAGTACATCCTGCGCCAGGCATTCGAAGAGGCGATCCACACCCACGCCTACCAGTACTGCATCGAATCGTTGGCCATGGATGAAGGCGAGATCTTCAACATGTACCACGAGATCCCATCGGTCGCGAAAAAAGCCACCTGGGGCCTCAAATACACCCGTTCGATCTCCGATCCGAAGTTCGAAACCGGCACCGTCGAAACCGACAAAGAGTTGCTGCGCAACCTGATCGCCTACTACTGCGTTCTGGAAGGCATCTTCTTCTACTGCGGCTTCACCCAGATCCTCTCCATGGGCCGCCGCAACAAAATGACCGGCGTCGCCGAGCAGTTCCAATACATCCTGCGCGACGAATCCATGCACCTGAACTTCGGCATCGACGTGATCAACCAGATCAAAATCGAAAACCCGCACTTGTGGGATGCTGAAATGAAGGAAGAAGCTTCGCAGATGATTCTGCAGGGCACTCAGCTGGAAATCGAATACGCGCGTGACACCATGCCTCGTGGCGTGTTGGGCATGAACGCGGCGATGATGGAGGACTACCTGAAGTTCATCGCTAACCGTCGTCTGTCGCAGATTGGTTTGAAAGAAGAGTATCCAGGGACGACTAACCCGTTCCCTTGGATGAGCGAGATCATGGACTTGAAGAAAGAGAAGAACTTCTTTGAGACTCGGGTTATTGAGTATCAGACTGGTGGGGCGTTGAGCTGGGATTGATCTGGAAAATGCAAAAGAGGGCTGCCGTGAGGCGGCCCTTTTTTATGACCAACGCTATACCTCGCATTAGACCTCGCTAAAATTAAAATCCAGGAAAAGCGCTGTGCTGTAAATGCCAGTGCGCTTAAACTCTTTGAAAAACAATCTTATACAAGAAATTGAGGGAGAAATTAATTTTCCAAGCGAACGCTTGCCGACAACCAAAAAGCCATCATAATAAGAGCTCTTATTTAGTCACAGCAAGAGCAAGGACGCCGCAATCATGCATATAAAATATATACCAAGCAAAGCAACACAAAGCTATTCTCGCTCAGCCCCAGCATTAATAGCGACTTAAGCACTTCCCCAAAGTACACCGACGAATTTAAGGGAATAGCATGTCAAACAAACACCCATTACGCGTGCAATCTCACATCCTACGACTCCTTGGCGATCAGTTAATTGGTCATGATCGCTTAGCAGTGTTCGAGCTTGTTAAAAACTCCTATGACGCCGACGCGAGCACGGTTTCTATCACCATAGAACTCAACAACTCCGCCCCCTGCATTAAAGTAGAAGACAACGGATCAGGAATGAATCTGTCTGTAATTACGGGGGCATGGCTAGAGGTAGGAACAGACTCAAAGCGTACAGCCCAAAACAGAAAACGCTCTAAAATATTTAATCGCCTCCCGCTAGGTGAAAAAGGTGTTGGCAGACTAGCCGTTCAAAAACTCGGAAAAAAACTTCAAGTAATAACAAAGGAAGAAGGCTCACCCGAGTACGAGTTCTGGCGGTTTGGCACGCGAGCAAAGGGCAACGTTTTCAGAATTACAGGGCCACGTTCACCATCCTCGATTTGCCAGAAATACCTAGAGCGTGGCTGGCTGACATCATCAATGGCACACGAGCAAGTGATAGCGCGCATGCACCAGTAGAGTGGCAAAAGTGGGTTAAATCGGGTCAGTACACCCCACTCATAGCCAAGCGCTCACAGCCCATACGCTCCAAAAAGGATCAGCTTCCATCCTCGAAAGAGGACCTAAAGATGCTTGCCATTCTGCACAAACACTTTGCGTCGGATCCTTATGCATTTGAGGCCTGCGCTGCTCATCTGGTGAGGGTATGCCTGCCTGACACGGTTGATCTTGATCTTACGAGGCGCTATCGGGATGGCGGTCGCGATGGCATTGGCAAGCTCCGAATCGGGAGGTCTGAAACTTCTGTCCTTGTAGATTTTGCAATCGAGGCCAAGTGTTATGGCATTGGTAACTCTGTAGGTGTGCGGGAAGTTTCGAGGTTGATCTCTCGTCTGCGACATCGACAGTTTGGGGTGATAATCACAACGTCATGGCTTCACGACCAAGCCTACAAAGAGATTGTTGAAGATGGCCATCCAGTGATGATTCTTGCTGGCAAGGACATTGTCGAACTTCTTCGTGAGACAGGATTGCAAGACAGTAGCGCAGTCCTGAACTGGCTGGAGGCGAGTTTTCCTTTGAACGAGGTCTGAATGAGCGCCGACATAGTCACCCCAGAACACCGCTCCAAGATTATGTCGATGATCAAGGGCAAAAACACGAAGCCTGAAATGCTCGTGAGATCGGTGTGTCATGAGTTGGGGCTTCGCTATCGTCTGCATAGGAAGGATCTGCCGGGCAAACCTGACTTGGTTTTCCCAAAACACCGGTTGTGCATGTTCGTCCACGGCTGCTTTTGGCATCGACATCCAGACTGCAAGTTTGCATACACGCCCAAGAGCAGGCTCGACTTCTGGCAGCCAAAACTGGCGAAGAACGCCGAGCGAGACCTTAATGTTCAGCACGCGCTACTCGCAGAAGGATGGAATGTAGTAATCATTTGGGAATGCCACACCAAAAACAGAGAACTCCTACGCAATGAAATCCAGAAAACATTCGGCTTGAGTGATTAAGCCCTACACCTTCTCGACGGAAAAATGATGAATGATTTTGAAGGGTTGACCACCTGGTATTGACCCTCTAGGCTCTTACTTCGGCGCCTAAGAAACGCCTAAACCAGAGCGGTCCTCCGCACCCGACAGTCATGCGGCTTTTTTTCGTCTGCGGTATCTCTACGCCTACGAGAAAATCCCCGTTATGTCGGGAGTGGGCGAATACAAGACCCGAAAGGGGAATATGTCCGGCCCGTCTCTGGTGGGTTTCTTAGCTCCCGACACCCATAACGAATGCCCTAAGAAAGCAGCCAGAGGTAAAGGAAATGCCTAACATTCCAACCTTCACGATGAAGGTGACTCGCCGTATCCGAATGTCCAATCGCGTGCTTCCGCTTCAGGAGGTTCGCCATGTTTGAACCGCTCGTTTCAACTCTCTTCCTTCGTCACGGCACTAGTCTTCGTGCCCTCTTGGTGGAGAACCAGGCTTGGTTTTGTGCCAACGACTTAGGGCGATTGATGGGCAAACATCTCGACGAACGCATGTCACGCAAGCTAGATGCAGATCAGCGACAGATGATGCTCGTGGAGGCTCAAGGCACTGCCGAAGAACGACTGATGATCAGCGAGTCAGGCGTCTACGCATTGCTGGTTTATCACTATTGCCCGGAGTACCGGCTACTGAGGGAATGGCTGACTCACCAAGTAGTTCCGGCGCTAAGGGATGCGCGTCTATCATGGTCAGTTGAACGACCAACGTTGAGTGTATTGGACTGGCCGAAGATGTCGCTCTGCATGCTGCACTGGCAGGATGAACCGTGGATTCGGTTGCGGGATATGCCTTGTGTGTTGGCGGATGATCCCTTCAATCAGCGGGGATCATGGTGGCGTAAGGCGTCACGATTATTGCGAGGGTTCTGATTGTTCATTGCCGTAAAAAATCCGCTGCTTGAATCTCAGGCAGCGGATTTTGTTTGGGCGGTGTATTTACTGACGCCTTCGCGAGCAGGCTCGCTCCTACAGTAGGCAGCGGCGAATTCTCGGCCAGTGCCTGATCATTGGGCAGTCGGTCGAGAAGTGCTTGGGTTTCTCACAGCGATTGCCTCACAGATGATTCTCAAATCCATCGATGATGTCCTCGGAACGCCTTTCAAAATCCGCAGTCATTCGAATTATTCCCTTCAACCGCCCTGGCTTACGCGCCCGAGTTGTATCGACATGAGGCAGCAGATTTAGATAGGGCTTGCCGTCCTTGGTGATCACAACCGTATCGCCCCGCCAGGCAAGCTCAGCGAGTTGATCGAGTTGGGATTGTGCTTCGTGCATGCTTACTTGTAGCCGCTCAGTCATATGGCACCTCCATGGAGTTGGCCACGCTAGCTGAAGGCTGAGATTTTCGATAGGCGTGGCGAGCCCGCTCTTGGCGGTGTTCCGTTGCAAGTTGTGAATGATGGTGCGTAGAACCAGATACTCAGTGGCGTTCTTGAGTTTTTCGCGAGCAAGCTCGCTCCCACAGGTTTGGTGTGTTGCCGCAGATTTTGCGCTGTGATGAAAACAGTGAGTGCAACCCGTCCCACCTCCCGCTATTAATACCCTTCCCCCCCTCAAGGACCCGAGCCCACCATGAAATTCGACCTCGCCTACTGCCTCAGCCTCGACGACAAGCTGTCGATCTATGACGTGCGCGATTTGAATTTCGACGAGACCATGGAGTTCGATTCCGCTAAGGAACACTTCCAATGTCCCAATGACGCATGCAGGACGGCCTTCGATGCGGCGAATGTGTTGACGACGTTCAACGCCAAGAATGTGAATTACGTTCGCACCCCGCACTTCAAGAACACGCCCAGCACCCGCCATGTTGCGGATTGTCCTTATGTCAGCCTCAAGACGCCGCCGTCAGGTGTGGACGCGGACGGTGCGGAAACGGATGACAGTCGCGAGGAGCATTTCCCGTCGGAGTTGTTGCTGACGCGGCGTGAGTATGTGCGTAAGCCGTCGAGCCCGGCGGTGGCGGCTGACGTGATGCGGGACGATCCGAAACCGTCTTCAGCTGCCAGTGATATCGAACACCCGAGCCGCGAGTCGGCACCGGACAAGACAAGTGTCTTCGCCCATCCGGTGGAGTGTTTTGTGTCGAATTTCGAGGACAAGGAGTTGCTCAAGCGCATGCCGCTGAAGATTGGCGAGCACACGGCGCCCTACAGTTCTTTCTTCAAGAAAATCGAGTTTCTGCTGGACAACAAAGGGCTGATTTACTGGGGCAAGATCAAGAAAATCGAGGATTACCACAGCGCAAGTTTTCGCATCGATTTCGAACAGAAGGTCTGGTTCAAGCAACCGGACGAGGCGAAGAAGAAGCCTTACTCGGTCAACGTTTACCTGAGCAAAAAATTGATCGACAACTACCGCAAGCGCAAAGCATTTTTGGAAGAGATCAAGCACGCTATCGAGAGCGAAAAAGAGTTGTTTTGCTTTTTCTATGGTGTGACGCCGGAGTTGAAACAGGTACCGAGCAAGAAAAACCCCGAGCAGATGTTCGGGGTGTTCAGTGCCCATATCGAGAACCTGGATCACTTCATCATTCGTGAGGCGCCGGGGCTCAAAGGTTAAAGGACCGGGTCACGGCGTTATTGCGACGGCTCATTGCGCTTCGAGATTAAGCTGCCTTACGACCTCCCGAATCTCCCGTTTCACTTCCTTGTGCCGCTCACGGGCTGCTTGAATGCCAAGCTCATCAAGGCCGCCGTAACGGCTTAACCAGTGAACGATCATTTCCTCATCCGGGTAGAAGTAATCCCTGTGTTCTTTACCGCCTCTCAGGTAGTTGTTCATGTCGGTATCGAAGCGGCCTGCCGAGAACTCGTCAGGGGGTAAAGAACCTCGTTCGGCAGCACATCCTTCAAACACCCAGGCGATGTTATTGATGTGTTTCTGCGCACCGCGATGTCCGCGTTTGTAAAACACGTACTCGTGACAACTCTCTTGGAATCGCTCCGCTATCAGTTCGTCGTTGAACCAACGAAGTATGTCGTGTTGCCCCGCATGCTGAATCACGCCGTTTATCCAACGCTCGGAAAAACGTTGAACGAAACCTTCGATATCCGCTTTTTTCGCGTTTTCAGTCCTGCCGCACGATCTCTTCGACCCATTCAAGCTCATAGGGCCGGCGAATGACATCCGAGATGTAGTCCAGCGCATCTTCACTGAGCACTGATAACTCTGCGTCGGTCAGCAAGTCATGCATGACAAACAACCTCAATGCGGTGAGAGCACTGGAGCGGGATTGGCTGTGATGGTCAAAGGCCCGGGCCATGTCCTTATTCCGATCATGGATCAAGCCGTAGAGCATTCCATATCGAGCGTGAGCAGACAGCGCACCGTGCAGGGTAATGGCTTTTGCATCGGCAAGAACGCCCTGGCAAAACCGATCGAGCGCGATCTTGCGCAGTTCCTTGAATTTCTTCCAGTCACTTTCGAGGATCGACATGGCATTCTCCTGCGTGAAATCTTGGACAGTGCGAAGGCGCATTGTTGCGAATAAGGCTACCGATTCCAACCCTACGTGACGCACATACTCAGCATCACCAAAACCAGCAAACCAACATATACCCGCGCATGCATTCGGTCCGGTATCCGCCCAATCCACGGCGTAGCCAACCGAATCCCCACCATAGACCCCACCGTCAAAACTGCAAACGCCAGCACATCCACATAACCGATAAACCACGGCCCCAGATCAAGCTCGGTAAACCCAGCCAACGCCATGTAAGTCAGCGTCCCGGCCAACGCCACGGGCAAACTCAGCGGATTGGCCATGGACGTCGCCTGGGACATGCTCAACCCACAACGCCGCAACAACGGCACGGTCATGACGCTGCCGCCTACGCCGAGAAACGTGGCGATGGTGCCGATTCCTACACCGCCGCCAGACACTTCTGCCCTTCCCAATCGCCGTGGGATGGCGGTGTCGGACGCTGTAAGAAAGCCGCGTCGAAACAGGCAATCCGCGATGGTCACGCCCAGGTACGCGATGAAGGCATAGCGAATCACCTCACCACTCACCCACATCGCCGCTACGGCGCCGACTACCGCGCCCACGCCGATAAACCCGCCCAACGGCCACAGGTAATGACGAATGAGATTACCGGCGCGTCGGTGTTTTCCGGTGGCGATCGTTGCGTTGACGATCATCACGCAGGTCGAGGTAGCTACAGCAATGTGCATCGCCGATTGGCTGACGGGATCGTCTGTGCCGTGGCTGGTCATGAGCATGCGGTACAGCAATGGCACGACGACGAAACCGCCGCCGAAGCCGAACAGCACCGCGGTGATGCCGGTCATGCAGCCGAAGAGTGCCAGCAGGAGATAGAACATGGGTGTCGTCCGTTGTTGAGAGCGGTCGACGATAGAACGATGCGCCTTGGCCTGCCTCAGCAAGTCAGCCAATAATGTTCGCGTTTACGCCAACCGCTGGGACTGCTCGATGCGCAATGTTTCGATTGATCTGCTGGACCACACGCCACGGCCGGTGGTGGCCATCGGTACGGATTATTCCCACGGCCATTTGTTGCCTCGTCATACCCATCGGCGGGCGCAATTGTTATACGGCGCCACCGGGGTGATGCAGGTCAGCACGCACGACGGCAATTGGGTAGTACCGCCGCAGCGGGCGGTATGGATTCCGGCGGGGGTGGCGCATGAAGTGCTGATGCTGGGGGTGAGTACCCGCAGTTTGTATATCGAGCCGGGCGCGGTGGATCTGGGGGATCGCTGCCAGGTGATCAGCGTTTCGCCGTTGATGCGGCATTTGCTGATGGAGGCGGTGGAGATCCCGCTGGCGTATGACGAGCGCGGGCGCGACGGTACGCTGATCGGCTTGCTGCTGCATGAACTGGCGCGCAGCACTCACCTGCCGTTGCACATTCCGCTGCCCGTCGATGCGCGGCTGCTCGCGTTGTGCCAGGGCTTTGTGCAGCGGCCCGACGCTCATCAGTCGCTACAGCAATGGGCCGATCAGTTGCACATCAGCCTGCGCACCTTCAATCGCCTATTTCGCCAGCAGACGGGTCTGAGTTTCAGTCAATGGCGGCAGCGGGCTTGCGTGGTGCTGGCTCTGGCGCGGCTGGTGGCCGGCGAACCGGTGACGCGGATTGCCCTGGATTTTGGCTATGACAGCCCCGCTGCGTTCTCGACAATGTTCCGCCGCGTACTGGGGCAGGCACCGTCCGTCTGGTTGGAGGGGGCGAAGTAGTCAGCCCAAAAAAGAGAGGCCGCTGCCGTTAATACCAGTCAGTTAAGCAATTTCAGCCGCGACGCACACTTTGTAGCAGCTGGCGAAGCCTGCGTTCGGCTCGGCCCGCGCTCGGGCGAAGCAGTCGTGAATCCGACTGACGCGGTCTGCCTGATGCACCGCAATCTCTGGTTTTACGACTGCTACGCAGCCGAACGCAGGCTTCGCCAGCTGCTACAGATCGCATAACGGTTCAACTGACTGGCATTAGCCACTGCCGCTAACGCCTCGACCTTAAAGCAACTCAAAACTCTGCTCCTTCACATCCTGAGAATCCAGACCGATCTGCACCCGGAACTCGCCCGGCTCGGCGGCGTATTCCAACTGAGCGTTGAAGAACTTCAAGTCGTTCTCATCAATGCTGAAGTGGACCGCTTTCTCTTCTCCTGCCTTGAGCATGATTTTTTGAAAGTTCTTCAGTTCTTTGACCGGACGGCTGAGGGAGCCAACGACATCGCGGATATACAGCTGAACCACCGTTTCGCCGTCGCGCTGGCCGGTATTCTTCACGATGACGCTGGCGACGAGCTTGTCGGTTTTGTTCAGTGTGGTCGAAGACAGGGCCATGTCAGTCAGGCTGAAGTCGGTATAGCTCAGTCCATAGCCGAAGGGATAAAGCGGACCATCGGATTGATCGAAATATTGAGATGTGTAGTTGCGAGGCGCACCCGGCAGGTAGGGGCGGCCGGTGTTCAAGTGGCTGTAGTAAATCGGGATCTGCCCCACGGAGCGTGGAAAGGTGATGGGTAACTTGCCGGACGGGTTGTAGTCACCAAACAATACATCGGCAACGGCGTTGCCTCCCTCGGAGCCGCTGTACCAGGTTTCCAGAATCGCATCGGCCTGTTTCTGCTCCTTGCCGATGGAAAGTGGCCGGCCGTTCATCAATACCAGTATCAGCGGCTTGCCGGTGGCTTTCAGGGCGGCGATCAATTCACTCTGGCGCCCCGGCAGATCGAGGCTGGTTCGACTGGCCGCTTCATGAGACATACTGCGGGGCTCGCCCACCACTGCAATCACAACATCGGCTTGCTGTGCAGCCTTGACCGCTTCGTCAATCATTTCTACTGCCGGCCGAGCGTCGTTCTCGATTTCGGCCACTCCCAGATATTTAACAACCTCCGGATCTTCCGTGAGATTGGCGCCTCGGGCATAGATCAGCGAACCTTGGTTCATTGCGCTTTTCAGCCCGTCGTAGATCGTCACCGATTGCGAGGGCACGCCGCTTGCGGACCAACTGCCCATGATGTCGACGGTACTTTTTGCCAACGGGCCTATGAGTGCGATCACGCCCTCTTTCTTTAGTGGCAAGAGCCCGTTTTCATTCTTCAGCAGCACCAATGTCTTGCGTGCCACCTCACGGGCCTGCGCTCTGTGCAGACGGTTTTCGGCATTGTTATCAGCGGGGTCTTCACCGGCAACGCCGATGCGCCGGTAAGGGTCTTCGAACAGCCCCATGTCGTACTTGGCCCCCAGGACTTCCCGCACGGCGTTATCGATATTGCTCTGGGAAACAGCGCCAGACTCAAGCAGCCCGGGTAGCTCCGGGCCATAAGAGGAGTCGTTCATGCTCATATCAATACCGGCCCTGATCGCGAGCCTGGCCGCTTCGCGGTGATTCTTCGCAACGCCATGCTGAACCAGATCGGTTATCCCGTTATGGTCGCTGATGACCAGCCCCTTGAAGCCCCATGCTTTGCGAAGCAGGTCTTGCATCAACCATGCATTGGCAGCTGCTGGCACGCCATTTATCGAGTTAAGCGCTGCCATCATCGCTCCCGCGCCACCCTCAATCGCCGAACGATAAGGTGGCAGGTAGTCCTGGTACATCCTGGCCAGGCCCATGTCGACGCTGTTGTAGTCGCGTCCACCCTCGACAGCACCATACAACGCGAAGTGTTTGGCGCTGGCCATGATGCTGTCGGGTGCATTCAGGTTTTTGCCCTGGTAGGCCTGAACCATCGTTTTGGCAATGCGCGAAACCAGATAGGTGTCTTCACCGAAGCCTTCGGAGGTGCGCCCCCAACGCGGATCACGGGCGATATCTATCATCGGTGCAAAGGTCAAATCGATACCGTCCGCACTGGCTTCTTTCGCCGCCGTTCGACCGCTCAACTCGATGGCATCCATATCCCAGCTGGAGGCCAACGCCAGGCCAATGGGAAAAATGGTTCGATGGCCGTGTATCACGTCCCAGCCGAAAAACATCGGTATTTTCAGGCGGCTTTGTTGAGCCGCGTCCTGCATGGGTCGGTTTACGTAACGGCTCACAGAGCCGTACGTACCCCCAATGCGCCCGGCAGTGATTTCTTGGCACATCCTTTCGGGAGTCATCTTTTCATCAATAGCGATCAGCCGCAGTTGGCCGACTTTTTCTTCCAGGGTCATCTGATTCATCAGGTTGGTCACAAAGGCATCTTTGTTTGACGATGCCATATCGGCCAGGACGGGCAGACTTGTAAAACCGATCAGGGTACATAGCAGACGTAGTCTTTTCATGATTCCCTTCCCTGCATAACGCTGTGGCGCACAGCCTCTGAAACGCCACCTTTCCTTGTATTGAAAATCAGAAAGCTGACGTTCAAACATTGCCGCTGACGGGTGTTGAAAACCCATTGAGCTTTCAGGAGCCGCCTAAAAATAGCGTAGTCGGTCCAACGCTCCTGCCTGAGAGGAAAAATAGAACCGATCAAAAAATGAGTTTGATTCGGGCTTAAAACAACTGTACAAAAACACAGTATATTTTGAACCAGCACTCTTGAGCCCGGAGAACACCATGGCCTCTCTTGCGATGAAAATCACCCTGGAACGTATCGCCCTTTTCCAATTCACCCCCGCACATTGCGCTCAGGCCCGAGCGATGCTGGGCTGGAGTGTGGAGGAGTTGTCTCGGGAATCCGGGGTTTCGGTTGACGCTATTCAGCGATTTGAGGATGAACGCGATGTGCTGGATGTTACGCGGCTGGCACTGGCATATCGGTTTGAATCGGAGGGGTTGGTGTTCTTCCCGGGGTTTGTGCCGGAGAGAGGGATGAATGTGAGAGGGTCTACGCCTGATCCGGTGGGGCGGGCGGATTATGCGATGGTTGAGTGAGAAATCATCGATTGACGATTATTCCCATATAGGTATATTTTCGCATGAGTACAAGGAAGTCACTCCTGTGGGTTAGCAGCAGTAAGAAAGACCTCAAGCAAATGCCCGCAGATGTACAAGATGTTTTTGGTCATGCACTAGATCTGGCACAAAGCGGTGCAAAACATCCCGACGCGAAGCCTCTAAAGGGTTTTGGAGGTGCAGGTGTGCTTGAGATGGTGGATGACTTCAATACGAACACCTATCGCGCCGTTTATACCGTTCGTTTTGGTAATGCCATTTATGTTCTGCACTGCTTTCAGAAGAAGTCGACTACGGGCATCACAACCACGCAGTGCGACATCGATTTGATCAGAAAGAGACTTCAAGCGGCGCAGGATCACGCAAAAGGATCAGGAAATGATTGAAATCGAAGAGAGCAGCGGGAACGTCTATGAAGACCTCGGGACGCCCAACGCCAATGAAATGCGAGTCAAATCGCAACTGGCGGCCAAAATTGGCGAGATCATCAAGGCTCGCCATTTGACCCAAGTTCAAGCGTCAGAAATCTTGGGCCTCTCTCAACCCAAGCTTTCTGAGATGTTGCGCGGAAAGTTTCGCGGCATCAGTGAAGCCAAGATGATGGAATGCCTTTCCCTGCTCGGACGTGACGTGCAGATCGTGATCAAGACAGCCCCCCGATCACGAAAAGAGGGCCGTATTGAGGTGGTTTTCGCTTAAGACGCTCAGCCCGGTTTTACACGCTATGCGTTCTGAGGCTCCACCTGATCGCCAATGTTTTCCATCTCCGACCACCAAGTGCTACCCCGCTGCGGATACATCACATTGAACGCCTGACCCATCTGCGGCGTGGTGATCGAAACATTCCGCTCCCAGGCCAACGCCAGAATGCGGTCGAAGGGTTCGTACCAGGCGTGCATCGACAGGTCGAAGGTGCCGTTGTGAATCGGCAGTAACCAGCGGCCTTTGAGGTCGATGTGTGCTTGCAGGGTTTGCTCCGGTTGCATGTGCACATGTGGCCACTCGACGTTGTAGGCACCGGTTTCCATGAGCGTCAGGTCGAACGGGCCGTATTGCTCACCGATGCGTTTGAAGCCATCGAAATAACCGCTGTCGCCGCTGAAGAAGATTCGCGTGTCGCCGTCGATCATCACCCACGAGGCCCACAGCGTGCTGTTGCCATCGAACAGACCGCGCCCGGAAAAGTGCTGCGAAGGCGTGGCGATGAACTGAATACCGTCGACCTCGGTGCCCTGCCACCAGTCCAGTTGTCGGACTTTGCTGGCATCGATGCCCCATTTGATCAGGGTGTCGCCCACGCCCAGCGGCGTCAGAAAGTACTGGGCCTTGTCCGCCAGTTTGAGCACCGCTTGATAATCGAGGTGGTCGTAGTGATCGTGGGACAGGATCACCGCTTCAATCGGCGGCAGCTCTTCGAGGCTGATAGGCGGCTGGTGGAAGCGCTTCGGGCCGGCCCATTGCACCGGTGAGGCTCGCTCGGCAAAGACCGGGTCGGTGATCCAGAATTTGTCCCGCAGTTTCAGCAGTACGGTGGAATGACCGAGTCGGTAAACGCTGTGGTTGGGAGCAGCGATCAACGCTGCCTGAGTCAGGGTTTGCACCGGGACAGGCGCCGTCGGGCGGGTGTCGTGCGGTTTGTGGAAGATCATGTTCCACATGATGCGCAGGGTTTTGCGAAAACCTTCGCGCTTTACCAGCGCATGATTTCGAAAGAGCCCTTCTACCTGACGGGAAGCTTCAGGCGTAGAGACGTTATCCGATGGGGAAGTTGATGTGGCCATGACTGAATGACTCCAGAAAAACCGCACAATTCGCGATTTCCGCTTGGGACGATAAATGGCCAAGGCACGCACGCATCAGCCGGAGATTCTATTGTTCACTGCACAGGATTAACAAATCATTACACTGCACAGTGTAGTTTCTAGGTTGCATCAAAGCCGATCACAAGTAAACTGCCGAGTGTAATTCTCACTTCTTCCTGCCGAAGCGTACTTATGACAGCTCCACAGCGCCTCACTGACCGAAAACGTGAAGCCATCATTCAGGCGGCGATTGCCGAATTCCGTGCCAACGGTTTCGATATCACCAGCATGGACAAGATCGCCGCCACCGCCGGCGTGTCGAAGCGCACGGTGTACAACCACTTCCCCAGCAAGGAAGAGTTGTTCGCCGAAATCCTCAATCAATTATGGGCGCGGGTGACGTCAGAACAGGAAACGCCCTACCACCCTGACCTGCCGCTGCGCGACCAGATGCGCCGGATGCTGATGGCGAAATTGCAGATGCTGGGCGATGACAATTTTCTCGACCTGGCGCGAGTGGCCATCGCCGCCACCATCCATTCCCCCGAGCGCGCCCAGAATATGGTCGCCCGAATGGGTGAGCGCGAAGAGGGCCTGACGGTGTGGATCCGCGCTGCTCAGACTGATGGCCGTTTGAAGCCGGTGGCCCCCGAATTCGCCGCTCAACAGATTCAGGGAATGCTCAAATCCTTTGCATTCTGGCCGCAGATTTCCATGGGCCTGCCCGGCCTGTCAGCCGAAATGCAGACCACGGTGGTGGAGTCGGCGTTGGACATGTTTTTGGCCTGCTATCAGCTCTGAATCGAGTTGCAATAAATGACAAGGTCTGCCGATTTACCGATTACAGGTCGCTCTGAATAAAACACCGCAATGTGTTTCAGAATGAAACTGGCGCTGGGGCTATAGTGAGCCTCAGTCCCAGCGCCATGCAGAGAGCACCATGACCACCACGACTTCCGACACTCAACCCGCCCTCCCCATCGACCACCTGCGCTTTCATCGCCCCCACGCACATCTGGCGCCCACGTTCGGCAACGACAAGTTTGCCCTGCGCGCCGAGGCCTTCGCGCGGTTCTTCGGCACGCCGACCTTTCTCGGAGCGCAGACGCTGATCGTGGTGGTATGGATTTGCCTCAATCTGTTCGGCGTGGCCCACTTCGACCTCTACCCGTTCATCCTGCTCAACCTCGCATTCAGCCTGCAAGCGGCTTATGCCGCGCCGCTGATCCTGCTGGCCCAGACCCGCCAGGCAGCACGCGACAAAGCCCAGTCTGAAGCCGATGCGCTACACCGCGAATCCCTCGCCGTGGCCAACAGTGAACGTCAGGCACAAGCGGCGCAGAACACCGCGCAACTGCTGGAACTGCTCGAGCAAAACACCCGGCTTACCGAAATGACCAAGGCCCTCACCGAACGCATCGAAAGCCTGACCTCGGAAATGCATCAGCACTTCGTGCGCAAGGATCAGCCGAAGGTTTAGCGCTCGGTCAAGGCAATCGAAGCGCCCGCCCCAACTCATCGAACAACGTCACCACCGAGCGCAAGGCGCGGCAGTCCGGGCGGGTCAGCAACCAGAGCGCCGTGTCGTAACCGTGTAACGGCTCGCTCAACGGTTGCAGCCCTTCACCGATGAGGAAGTCCGGCAATGCCGCGACACCGAGCCCGGCCCGCACCAGCTCAGTCACCGACAACATGCTGTTGCAGCGATAACCCGGTGTGACGCCGGGCAACTGCTGACGGCGCCACACGACGGTGGGGTGATCGGGGAGGAAGTCGTCCGGGGCGATCCAGGTCAGCGAAGCCAAGTCTTCGGAATCGACCGATTTCAGATACGCCTCGCTGGCACAGACTCGATAGGAAACCTCCGCCAATCGCCGGCCCACCAGGTGTTCGGGCGGTGTGCGAGTCAGGCGCAAGGCGATATCCGCATCCCGGCGGCTGAGGTTGGCGAAGTCGTTGGACGTACTCAGCTCGATGGTCAACGCCGGGTAGCCGGGCATGAACCGCGCCAGCGCCGGCAGCAGCAAGCCTTGCAAGACCGAATCGGTGCAGGTCAGGCGCACCGTGCCGCTGATGACTTCACCGCCCTGCTCCACACCAATGCGCGCCGCCTCCAGCGCCTGTTCGGCCCGTTCAGCCTGCTCGGCCAGGGTCTGCGCCAAGGTGCTGGGCAAGTAGCCGGCGCGGCTTTTTTCGAACAGTTGCTGGCCCAGCGCGGCTTCCAGTCGGCGCACGGCGCGAAATACGGTCGAGACGTCAACCTTCAACAGCGTCGATGCCCGGGCCAGAGAACCGCCGCGCACCAGCGCGAGGATCAGGGACAGGTCGGGGTAATCCAGTCGATAGTGCATCGGTGCATTGATCAATTGGGATAACGCCAATATTGAGTGCGTGAACGCCAATCTATAGTGGGTGCCAGGAATCAACAAGCGTGGAGCGCACTCATGGAAACCCGCCCAATCCGCATCGCCTTGATCGGCGATTACGACCCGCAAGTCACCGCTCACCAGGCCATCCCCATCGCCCTCAGCATGGCCGCCGAACAGGCGGGCACAGACGTGCAGCTCCAGTGGTTGGCCACCGACCGCATCAGCGCCGATGCGCCATTGGCTGGCTTCGACGGTTTCTGGTGCGTACCTGCCAGCCCTTACCACGATATGGACGGTGCGTTGCGGGCGATTCGTTTTGCCCGTGAACAGCAGCGACCGTTCCTTGGCACCTGTGGCGGTTTTCAACACGCCGTACTCGAATACGCTCGAAATGTCCTGGGTTGGGAAGATGCCGAACATGGCGAGACATCGCCCGATGCGACGCGAGCGCTGCTCACGCCACTGACCTGTTCGCTAGTGGAGGCCGTTGACAGCATTCATCTGGTTGAAGGCTCGTTGATCGCCCAGGCGTACGAAAACGCCGAGATTGTCGAAGGATATCGCTGCCGCTACGGCGTTAATCCAGCGTTCGAACGTGAGTTGTTGACCCAACAGCTGTACGCCGTTGGACACGATTCAACCGGCGACTTGCGGGCGGTGGAACTCAAAGGTCATCCGTTCTTCGTCGCGACGCTGTTCCAACCTGAACGCGCCGCGCTCAAAGGCAATCTGCCGCCGCTGGTCCGTGCGTTGATCGCAGCCTGCAAGAGGCAGAAGTCATGATCGCCAAGACTCTGCCAGCGCCTTACTACGCGGTGATTTTTACCTCCCTGCGCACCGACGGTGATCACGGCTACGAGCAGGCCGCCAGGCGCATGGTCGAACTGGCCCGTGAGCAACCTGGTTTCCTGGGTGTGGAATCGGCTCGGGGTGAGGACGGGCTCGGGATTACGGTGTCCTACTGGGCCAGCGAAGCAGCGATCCTGGCGTGGAAACATCATCCCGAGCACAGTGAGATTCGCGAGCGCGGGCGGTCGACCTGGTATTCGTCTTGTCATACGCGGGTGTGCAAGGTTGAGCGGGCGTATGCGTTCAAGCAGTAAATGATGCGGCGTTCTTCAGTCCGCCTTCGCGAGCAAGCCCGCTCCCACATTGGTCTTGTGATCGACACATAACCCATGTGGGAGCGGGCTTGCTCGCGAAGAGGCCAGCACAAACACCGCAAAACTCAGCTCTGCACCAGACTGCGAACCGCCGAAATCTGCGGCACGTCCCGCCGATTCATGTACACCCGCAACGGCTCGGTGATGTTGATCCGGTCATCGATGTTCTGATCCAGCAACAACTGAATCAACTCACGCTTGAGCGTCATGGCCTGCCCGGAATCTGGGGCCCAGACGAATTCACTGGTGGGAATAATGCCGTCATCCGCCACGTCCATGCCGAAGGCGTCTTCGCTGAAACGAACGATGTAGTGGCCGGTCTTGCGATTGAGGCCGACGAAGCCTTTGAGTTGGTCGGCGGCCTGGCAGATGAGCTCGGAAGTGATGCGCATGATAAACCTCACAGAAGGTCGCGAAGGACCGGTGATCGATGGTTTACACGCAGGGCAAGCGAATGGGCGTTCCCTCTGCCGGGGTAACTGCCGGGGCCAAGAGTACTGCAAAGAAGCGCACAAAAGCGCTGAAAAAATCTGCTTTAAACACGTTTATGTCGGTCTGACGATAGCGCAAGCGGCAATCAGTTGTTAAAAGAGACGTCTTTGAAAATCTGCGAAAGGACCTCGACCATGCCTGTTACCTTCACCAAGAGCGCCCTGTTGCTGAGTCTGATGCTGGGCCTCGGCCAGGCACAGGCCGCCAGCGAACCAAGCCCCACCGCATTGGCAACCCGCACGGGCATCCCGCATCCGGCTGTGATCGCCCACCGTGGCGCGTCGTTCGATGCACCGGAATCCACCGCCGCCGCCTACAAACTGGCCCGCGATCTGGGGGTCGATTACCTGGAAATGGACCTGCAACGCAGCAAGGATGGCGTGCTCTTTGCTCTGCACGACAACAACCTGCAACGCACCACCGACGTCGCCAGCAAATTCCCTGAACGCAAGGACCGCCCGGCCAACGAGTTCACCCTCGCCGAGCTGAAAACCCTCGATGCCGGCAGCTGGTTCAACACCGCCTACCCGGATCGCGCACGTCCTGCGTACGTCGGTCTGAAAATTCTGACGCTGGACGAAATCATCGATATTGCCCAGGGCAACCCGCTGCACAAGCCTGGTCTGTACATCGAAACCAAAGAACCGAAGCAGTTTCCCGGGATCGAGCGCGACCTCAAGGAAAAACTCCAGGACCGCGGCTGGTTGAGCCCGGCGGGTTCGAAATTGGCGAAGAGCGATCTGGCGGTTGGCCAGGGCAAAGGTAAAGTCGTGCTGCAAACCTTCGAGAAGAGCAGCCTCGAACTGCTCGAGAAGGAAATGCCGAAAGTGCCGAAAATCCTCTTGCTATGGGTCGGTGAAGGCAGCATCGAGCCGAAATCCAAGGTGACGTTTGCCGAGTCCGGCGACAAGGACAAAGCCACTTACTACGCCAAACAGCAACCGAAGGACAAAGCCGAATTCCAGCAATGGGTCGAATACGCCAAAGCCCAGGGCGCGATCGGCACCGGCCCTTCTGCCGCGCTGACCAAGGGTGGTGATCAGAGTTACTCGGACCTGGTGCAACCGTGGATGAACCAGTACACCCACGATCAGGGCTTGTTGGTGCACGTCTACACCATCGACGATGCCGTGGATTACCAGAAAGTCATGGACGCCGGCGTCGACGGCATCTTCACCAACCGCGCCAGCGAACTGCTCAAGTTCTACAAACGCCCGGCGGCGGCCAGTGTTGCGCAGTTGCTGCAGAACAACGGTTACTGATGACCGAGGGAACGATCTTCGCTCAGTCACGTTCGGTGAATTAAGGGTGGATTAAGTTGCGCCGGTTAGCCTGATCCCACTTAAACAGATCACCCAAGGATAGAACCTCATGAAAACCCTGACTGCCCTGTTCACTGCCGCTGCCCTGACTCTCACCGCTGGCCTGGCCCAGGCCGATGTCCGTCCTGACCTGATCCCGGGTCTGCTCAAGGCGGGCACCATCATGGACCTGGAAAAACTCAACCAGGCAGCCCTCGCCCAGCATCCAGGCACCACCGCAGCAAACATCACCGATACCGAACTGGAACAGACCGCCACTGGCGCTTATGTCTACCAAGTGGAGATCCGTGACGCCAAAAATGTTGAGTGGGATGTAGATCTGGATGCCAAAACCGGCAAAGTACTGAGCAACAAACAAGACACGTAATCGCCTCACGATAAGCCGCACGATTTTCGGATCGTGCGGCTTTTTTGCATGTCCGATTCAGGCAATCAAGTCGCGCCAACGCGGCGCCAGCCCGCTAGAATCCCACCACACTGTTCATGCAGGGGTAGATTGAAATGGGGCAAGCAGCGGCAGCAGACATCGCCACGATCGGTCGGATCAGTGCAGTGCCGGCGATTCTTCAAGTGATCCGTGAACTGACGGGGCTGCGCTTCGCCGCCGTGGCCCGGGTCACCGAAGACTCGTGGACGGCGTGTGCGGTGCTCGATCAGCTGAATTTCGGTTTGCAGGTCGGCGGTGAGCTGGATCTTGTCACGACCCTGTGCCACGAAATTCGTCAGACGCATCATTCGGTGGTCATCGACAAGGCCAGTGAAGACCCGCTCTACCGCGACCACCACACACCTCGCCGCTATCAGTTCGAAAGCTACATCTCCGTGCCGATTTTCCGCACCGACGGACGCTTTTTCGGCACCCTCTGCGCTCTTGACCCCAATCCTGCGCCACTCAAATCCAGCACGATCCAGAGCACCATGGAATCCTTCGCCCGAATGCTGGCGCTGCAAATCGAGGCCGAAGAAAACCTGCAAAAGACCGAAGCAGCGCTGAGGCAGGAACGCGAAGCCGCCGAACTGCGCGAACAGTTCATCGCCGTGCTCGGGCATGACCTGCGCAACCCCTTGTTCGCCATCAGCGCCGGTGCCGAAATGCTCCTGCGCAAACTGCCCGATCCGGCGAATCAGCAACGGGCCCGGCACATCCTCACCAGCGCCCGTCGTGCGACCAAACTGGTCGATGACGTTCTGGATTTCGCTCGCGGCTCACTGGTTCGTGGCATTCCCGTGAACATCGAGCCGTGCCCGGATCTCGAGGATGCATTGCGGCATGTGATTTCAGAGGTTCAGAGCGTCCATCCCGACCGCACCATTCAATCGTCCATCGGCGACCTGCACAGCGTTCATTGCGATCGCGAGCGGGTCGCGCAGTTACTCTCCAATCTGGTAGCGAACGCGGTTGCTCATGGCGATCCCGAT
Organism: Pseudomonas sp. ACM7; assembly: GCF_004136015.1. Classification (NCBI taxonomy): domain Bacteria; kingdom Pseudomonadati; phylum Pseudomonadota; class Gammaproteobacteria; order Pseudomonadales; family Pseudomonadaceae; genus Pseudomonas; species Pseudomonas sp. ACM7. Next base: position 1,091,488 of record NZ_CP024866.1, read on the forward strand.
GGCTCGATCGATATCAGCGCGCAGATCAATGAAGGACAGTTCGTGCTGAGCGTAAACAATCAGGGGCTGATTACCGAGGATGCGCTGCCACATCTGTTCCGGCCCTACTCGCGACCGGTCAGCGGAACACCACGGACCGGCCTCGGGTTGGGGTTGTACATTGCCAGTCAGATTTCGCAGTCCCATGGCGGAAAACTGGACGTGGTCTCGACCGGGCAACAGGGCACGACGTTTACGTTCAGCTTGCCGGTGTGATCTGCCAGGCTCGAATCACTTGACCATAATGATCAACGGCTTGGAGCGCCAGATTCGGTCGTCTCTGACAACCTCATAAAAGGTAGTCACCAAACCCGGTGTGATGAAGGTTTCCTTCACATAGAAATGCACAGGGTTTACTTCTTCAATCTCGGTGATCTCATGCGTAAAAACTGTTTCAGTGCCTGCTTTGGTGACCCATACCACCTCAAGATGATCCCCTTCGCTCAAACCCTGTTTGCCAGGGACAGACGCCCGCAGACCGGGAGCCGAGGGTAAAGACACCTCACCCTCATACTCCTGACCTTCGACCGGCGTCATGCTCGGGATCGTCAGTTTTTCCAACACTTCAAGCGTAGACATGGGAACACTCCTTATCGGGATAATCGCGCCATTGCGCTGACCCGATCATCAAGCCGTCAGGAATGCGTCCCGTCTACTGTCAGAAATAACAGGTACCTTCTGAATCAATGGGTTTGAAGCGTCGAATCCGACCAGCGGTCATGCCTACTGAACGGAATATCAGGCCGAAGTGCTGACCAGCGATCCCGACGTACTGGAACCGGAATCCTGCAACGCCTGCAACAACGCCGCCGTTGCCGTCTGCAATGACCCCGAAGTCGTCGCAATCTGCGACTGAGCCGCCGCGACGTCCGCCGCTTTGGCTTCGGCGCTTTCCTGTTTGGCCTGGGCCGCTTGCAGTTGCTGCTGTTGTTCCTGCAATTGCTTTTGCAATTCGGCGATCTGCTTGCGCAGCTCTTTCACCGTATCGGATTCTTCGCTGCTGCTGGAACTGCTGCCGCTCGCCGCAGGGGCGCCGCCGGCGGATACCTTGGTGGTGTCGCTGGACGCCTCAGCGGTTGCCGTGACTGACGTGTCATCGGTGCTGTCACTGACGGCAGTCTTGTTCGAAGCAGTCGAGGCCGTCGGGGTGATCGAAACGGAAGTGATGCTGACCATGGCGGTTTTCCATTGGGTTTATGGGATTACCGTGGTCATCGACATCGACACTGCGGACTTGAGATCGACTGTGTACCGACTCGGTAAGCAAACCGGTACACAGCCCTTCCCGTTACGCGCTTAAACGTGCCGTCACTTCATTCAACTGCCCCGACAACCCGTGCAGGTTGTGGCTGGCCGCTTCGGTGCGCTGCACGTTATCCAGATTGGTGCTGGCGATGCTGGTGATCTCGGTGAGGTTGCGCGAGATGTCTTCGGCCACCGACGTCTGCTCTTCCGCGGCGGTGGCGATCTGGCGGTTCATGTCGCGGATGGCTTCCACGGCAAGGGTGATGCGCTCCAGCATGGCGCCGGCCTGGGTTACTTGCTCGACACTTTCCTCACTGCGCGACTGACCGCTTTCAATCGCCTGAGCGGCGTCCACCGCACCGGTTTGCACCGTTTGAATGATCTGGTTGATCTCGATGATCGACGCCGCCGTGCGCTGGGCCAGGCTGCGGACTTCATCGGCCACCACCGCAAAACCGCGCCCGGCTTCACCGGCACGGGCTGCTTCGATGGCGGCGTTGAGCGCCAGCAGGTTGGTCTGCTCGGCGATGCCGCGAATCACTTCCAGTACCTTGCCGATGCGCCCGCTGTCGGTTTCCAGACGACGGATGACCGTGGCGGTATTGGCAATTTCGCCGCGCATTTGGGTGATGGTGTGAATGGTGCCCTGCATGACCTTTTCGCCCTGCTGGGCGGACTGGTCGGCATCGTCGGCGGCACGTGCCGCATCGGCAGCGTGGCGTGCGACTTCTTGCGCGGTAGCGGACATTTCGTTCATCGCCGTGGCCACCTGATCAGTACGGTTGAACTGCTCGTTGGTGCCGCTGGCCATGAGGCTGGCGATGGAGTTCAGCTCACCGCTGGCGCTGTCCAGATCCTTGGCGCTGCGCTGCAAACGACTGAAGGTTTCAGCGAGGAAATCGCGAAGTGTATTGGCCGCTGTCGCCAATTTGCCCAGCTCATCCTGACGGGTGCTGGCCACGCGTTCGGCGAAACGACCCTGGCTGAGTTGCGCCACGTACTCGATCAGTTTGCGAATCGGTTCCACCAGGTTGCGGTTGACCAGCCACAGGCTCAGCAACCCGATCAACAGACCCGAGGCGAGCATCACAATGATCCCCAGCAACACGGTGCGGTCGGCGTCGGCGCTGATCAGCTTCGATTGCTCGGCACCCTGCTTGCGCAATTCGCTGACCAACTCGGTCATCTGATCGCTGGTCGCGCGGTCAACACCTTTGACCGCCGTGTCGCCAGCCGTTGGGTCGGCGCCTGCCGCCACGTAGGCGTCACGGCCCTTCTGATAAGCCGCGCCCAACAGACGATGTTCGTCCCGCAGGCGTTCGATGCGGGTTTTCAGCTGCGGCTCGATACCCTTCTGCCCGGCCAGTTCGCCGAGGATGTCCTGCACATCGCGCTGACGGTCTTCGAATTGCTTCCAGTACTTATCCAGATCCGCGGGTTGTTTGCCACGCAGCAGGACGTTTTTCCACTCCTGAACCTGAACCTTGAATTGCAGGTTGGCTTCATCGATCAATTGCGAGGTGTGCAGCGGGCCTTCGATCAGATTCGCGTAGTTCTGAACACCGTTGGACAGAAAATGAAAACAGGCCAGGGCGATCAACAACATCGCGAACAAGCTGCCGCTCAACAACGCGAGGATTTGTGCTCTCAGGGATTTTTGCAGCATCGAGTGATACTCATGACAAGGAGGAGACACGCCGCGATCAGGCGTGAAAGGTGTTCGGACATCCCTGTCAGCGACCTTGGCCAGTGGCCAAAGCCATGCAAGTTCACGTAAGCAAGATCGGCGTGACAGAGCGGTTCTTTAATCATTTCCGACCGTCGGCAGTGCCACTATTTCGCCTCCACCGCTCTGTCACAAAACCGTCAAAACTCCTTGTGATGATACGGCTCAAGTGAACCTGAAAAATCCGCCGTAACGCGACCTGTAGCAGCTGGCGAAGCCTGCGTTCGGCTGCGTAGCAGTCGTGAAATCAGACAATGCGTTGCGTCAGGTAGACCGCGCGCTCAGGTTTTACGACTGCTCCGCAGCCGAACGCAGGCTTCGCCAGCTGCTACATAGAGCAATAGCGCCCCTTTGCGAGACCTCATGAACCACAGCATCGACCAAAGTCATCGCGACACGGACCTGTTCGGTCTGCTGTACGGTTTCAGTTTCCGCCCCGGTGAGCGCGGCCGGGAGCTCGATTCCGCCAAGGCGTTGCAGTGCCTGCAACAACCTGGCAACAACGACGAATTTCTCTGGCTGCACCTGAATCTGGCCCACGCCGCATGCGAACGCTGGATGAAAAGCCATCTGGAATTGCCCGACGAATTTTTCGAAGCGCTGCACGAGGGCTCCCGTTCGACGCGCATCGAGCATGTGGATTCGGCGTTGCTGGCGGTGGTCAACGACGTGGTGTTCAACCTCAGCAGCATGGTCTCCTCGGATGTCTCGACGCTGTGGGTCTGCGCCCGCAGTCGGCTGATCATCAGCGCACGGCTGCAACCGCTGCACTCGGTGGACAAGCTGCGCTCGTCGGTGAAGGCCGGAGAATGCTTTCGCTCGCCGCTGGAATTGCTGGTGCATCTGCTGCGCGATCAGGGCGAAGTGCTGACCCAGATCGTGCGCAAGACCAGCCTCAGTGTCGATCAGATCGAAGATGAGTTGCTGTCCTCGCGACTGTCGACCAATCGGGCAGAGCTGGGTGCCAACCGACGGGTGCTGGTGCGCCTGCAACGCTTGTTGGCGCTGGAACCGGGCTCGTTGCTGCGCCTGCTCAATCGCCCGCCGCAGTGGTTGCAGAAGGAAGACGTCAAGGAGCTGCGCAAGTCCACCGAGGAGTTCGCGCTGATCATTAACGACCTCACGGCGCTCGGCGAACGGATCAAGCTGTTGCAGGAAGAAATCGCCGCCAACCTCAACGAACAGAGCAACCGCACATTGTTCACCCTGACCGTGGTGACGGTGCTGGCGTTGCCGATCAACATCATCGCCGGGTTCTTTGGCATGAACGTCGGTGGGGTGCCGCTTTCCGGCGACCCGGAAGGGTTCTGGATTCTGGTGGCCTTGGTCGCGACGTTTACCGTGATCGCCGGGCGTTGGGCGTTTCGTAAGCGCCAGGATTATTAAGATCAAAAGATCGCAGCCTCGTTTCACTCGACAGCTCCTACAGGGTTGCGCATTCCAAATGTAGGAGCTGTCGAGTGAAACGAGGCTGCGATCTTTTGATTCTGCCTTTAAAAAACCCAAACCCTGACCCAGCGCAGCCTCCCTGTAACATTCAGCAACGATCATGGGCGACACTCCCTCTCCCCTTAGGATTGTCCGTCATGGCTACTCCTTCCTTCTCCGCCGCACAGGCGTCCGCCAGTAGCGCCAAACCGCAACTCGATAAAAAGCCCGGCCTGCTGACCATCGTGATTTTCTTCGCTGTGCTGGGCAGCGGGCTGTTGTTCACCGCCTACAGTCTGATGCACGACATGAACGAACTCGGCACTGTGGTGACCACCTGGACGCCGTTTCTGCTGTTGGGCGTGGCGCTGCTGATTGCCCTCGGCTTTGAGTTCGTCAACGGTTTCCACGACACCGCCAACGCCGTGGCCACGGTGATTTACACCAACTCCTTGCCGCCGAATTTCGCAGTGGCCTGGTCCGGGTTCTTCAACTTCCTCGGGGTGCTGCTGTCCAGCGGCGCGGTGGCGTTTGGCATCATCGCCCTGCTGCCGGTGGAGCTGATTCTGCAAGTCGGTTCCTCCGCTGGTTTCGCGATGATCTTCGCCCTGTTGATCGCCGCGATCCTGTGGAACCTCGTCACCTGGTGGCTGGGTTTGCCGGCGTCTTCGTCGCACACCCTGATCGGTTCGATCATCGGCGTCGGCGTGGCCAATGCCCTGATGCACGGTCGTGACGGCACCAGCGGCGTGGACTGGGCGCAGGCAACCAAAGTCGGCTATGCGCTGTTGCTGTCGCCGCTGATCGGCTTCGCGTTTGCCGCGCTGTTGCTGCTGGCCTTGCGTGCTTTCGTGAAGAATCGTGCGCTGTACAAAGCACCGAAAGGGGACACTCCGCCACCGTGGTGGATTCGCGGCATGTTGATCCTGACTTGCACCGGCGTGTCCTTCGCCCACGGTTCCAACGATGGCCAGAAAGGCATGGGCCTGATCATGCTGATCCTGGTCGGCACGCTGCCGATGGCTTACGCGCTGAACCGGACGATGCCGGCAGACCAGGCGCTGCAGTTTGCCGCCGTGGCCGAAGTCACCCAGCAAGCGCTGGTCAAAAGTGCGCCGCTGCCAGCGCCGGCCGACCCGCGTCCGGTGCTGTCCGAATACGTGCGCAGCAAGGAAGCCACGCCGCAACTGGTCCCGGCCCTCGCCGCGTTGACCGGCAATATCGGGAATGAAGTGAAGGGCTACGGCTCGCTCTCGAAAGTCCCGGCCGAGGCCATGGGCAACGTGCGTAACGACATGTACCTGACCAGCGAAACCATTCGCCTGATGGACAAAAACAAAGTCGGCAACTTCGACGCCGACACCAACGGCAAGCTGCAACTGTTCAAGCAGCAGATCGACAACGCCACGCGGTTCATTCCGCTGTGGGTGAAAATCGCGGTGGCCATCGCCCTGGGACTGGGCACCATGGTCGGCTGGAAACGCATCGTGGTGACGGTTGGCGAGAAGATCGGCAAGACTCACCTGACGTATGCGCAAGGCGCCTCGGCGGAAACCGTTGCGATGCTGACCATCGGCGCGGCGGACATGTTCGGCCTGCCGGTCTCAACCACGCACGTGCTGTCTTCGGGCGTGGCCGGGACCATGGTCGCCAACGGCGGCGGCTTGCAGATGAGGACCATCCGCAACCTGCTGATGGCCTGGGTGCTGACCTTGCCGGCGGCGATTCTGTTGTCGGGCAGTTTGTATTGGCTCTTCACCAAATTGTTCTGAAGCCGCGCAATACCCTGTGGGAGCGAGCTTGCTCCGGGCGGCGTTCCGACGATAGCGGACAGACAGTCGACATCTGCGTTGAATGTTAAACCCCCATCGCGAGCAAGCTCGCTCCCACAGGTTATGTGTTGTTCAAGTGGTGGATTGGATGACGTGCCCCAGCCAATCCATGAACGCCCTGACCCGCAACGGCAAATGCCGTTGCCGGGCATACAACAGCGAAACCTCCATGGACGGCGCGTTGAGCTGCGGCAGCACCGCCACCAGTTCGCCGCTGAGCAGGTGGGGCTGCATGCCCATCAACGGCGCCTGAATCAAACCAAAACCGCCCAGACACGCCGACTCGTAACAATCGGTGCTGTTGACCGTGACGCTGCCCGCCATCGGCACTCGACGCAACGTGCCTACTTGCTCGTACACAAAACCCTCTGACCGTGAACCCAATACGCCGACGTAATGGACCAGTCGATGCTGCGTCAGGTCTTCGAGCCGTTCAGGCACGCCATAACGTTGCAGATAGGCCGGGCTGGCGCAGTTGACCATCGCAAAATCGCAGAGGTGACGCGCGACCACCGATTGATCCGGCTGCGCGCCGACTCGCACCACGCAATCAAACCCTTCGCTGAGCAAATCGACCCGGCGGTCGGTGCTGCTGATTTCCAGCTCGAGATTGGGGTGCTGAGCCATGAACTCGGGCAGACGCGGCATCACCACCCGACGGGCCAGAATGTTCGGCATGTCGATGCGAATCCGCCCAACGAGCGATGCCTCGTCCTGGCGAAACAGCCCTTCGATTTCATCCATGTGCGACAGCAAATCCTTGCTGCGCTCGTACAACACCAGGCCGTCCTGAGTCGCCTGAACCTTGCGCGTGGTGCGTTGCAGTAACCGCGTGCCGACCAGCATTTCTAGGGCCTTGACATGCTCGGACACGGTGGACCTGGGCAAACCCAGGCTTTCACCGGCAAGGGTAAAACTCGACATCTCGGTGACGCGAACGAAGGTACGCAGCAGTTCCAGCTTGTTCATGGGCCCACCTTTATTGTTCGGATTAACCGACCAGTGATTCCGATTTACGCCTGTTTATCACTTCAAGGCGGATAAATAAACTTCATCCACGTCATCACCCACTGCTCCTTGAGGAAGTCCCATGAACCATAAAATTGTACTGATCACCGGCGCCAGCCGCGGCCTTGGCAAAAACGCAGCCCTGCATCTGGCAGCCCAAGGCATCGACGTCATCGGCACCTACAACAGCCGCGCCGAAGAGGCCCAAGCACTGGTCACAGAAATCGAAAGCCTTGGCGGTCGCGCCGTCATGCTGCAACTGGACGTTGGTCAGAGTGAAGGCTTCGCAAATTTCGCCACGCAGGTCGCCGACGTGTTGCGTAGCCATTTTGATCGCGAACACTTCGACTTTTTACTCAACAACGCCGGCATCGGCCTGAATGCAAACTTCGTTGACACCACCGTCGCCCAGTTCGATTTGCTGATGAACATCCATCTGAAGGGGCCGTTCTTTCTCACCCAGAACCTGCTGCCGCTGATGGCTGACGGTGGCCGCATCCTCAACGTTTCCAGCGGTCTGACCCGCTTCAGCTTGCCGGGTTACGGCGCTTACGCGGCGATGAAAGGCGCGATGGAAGTACTGACGCGTTATCAGGCGAAAGAACTCGGTGCCCGCGGTATATCCGTGAACACCCTGGCGCCTGGCGCGATCGAAACCGATTTCGGCGGCGGCACGGTGCGTGATAACAGCGACGTGAACAGCTATGTCGCCGGCAATACCGCGTTGGGGCGCGTTGGTCAGCCGGACGACATCGGTGCTGCGATTGCATTGCTGCTGGCGCCGGGCAGTCAGTGGATCAACGGCCAGCGCGTAGAGGCGTCGGGCGGGATGTTTTTGTAAACGCCATCAATATCAAAAGATCGCAGCCTCGTTTCACTCGACAGCTCCTACAGGGATCGCATTCCAATGTAGGAGCTGTCGAGTGAAACGAGGCTGCGATCTTTTGCTTTTATCCCGAGACAGCCTGGCGCATCACCACCCGCTCACGCACGACGTCATAGACCCAGTGGTAGACGTAGGTGTACGGCAGGAAAAACAGCAACACGCCGATATCCAGCAGGAACGCTTGCCACAGGCTGACCTTCAGCCACCAGGCGATCAGTGGCACACCGACCGCTACCAGACCACCTTCAAACAGCAGCGCATGGACAACGCGTACCCAAGCGTTGTGCACGATGGCGAAGCGTTTGAGCACGCGGTCGAACAGGCCGTTGAAGACCACGTTCCAGGCCAGAGCAAGGGCGGCGACAACAAGAGTGACAACGCCCATCTCGAGCATCGGTTTGTCCAGGATCCACGCCAGCAGCGGCGTACAGATCAAAATGGCCAGCAATTCGAAACCGATGGCCTGGAAAATACGTTCAGTGATGGATTTGTTGGCGCTCATGGCCAGACTCCTCTGAGTGACTGTGGTTGCCATGATCCTTCTTCACACCGATACTTCATAACCAATAACCATCGATCAAGGCGATAGTTCATGGCCTCTCAAGAAGTGTTGCAGGCCTTCGTCCAGGCAGCGACTCAAGGTTCGTTTTCCGCCGCGGCGCGCAAACTGGGCCGCAGTCAGTCGACCATCAGCGCCGCCGTGGCCAGCCTTGAAATCGACTTGAACCTGACTCTGTTCGACCGCAGCAGCCGTAAACCGAGCCTGACCCCGGCCGGGCACGTGATGCTGCAACGGGCCGAGGAAATCCTGGCCGCCACCAGCCGACTGGAAATGACCGCCAGCCAATTGTCCCAAGGGGTCGAACCGAAGCTGACCGTGGCGATTTCCGACACGTATCAGTCCGACCGATTCGAAGCGGCGCTAAGTGCTTTCGAGCAGCGCTATCCGGACCTGGAACTTGAATGCTTGATCGCCGAGTGCGATGACCTGGTGGCCTTGATGCAACGGGGTCGGGCGCATGTGGCCTTCGCCGAAAAACAGGACAGTTACCCGCCGGACCTGGTCAGTTCGACCATGGAAGAACGTGCCGAAATTGCCCTGTTCGTGTCCCGCGAGCATCCATTGGCGGCGCTGAGCCACATCGATCAAGACGTGTTGCAACAACACCGGGAGTTGCGTCTGGCGACGATCGTCAATCCGTATGAAAGCCGTGCGAAGGGGCGCGTCTGGTCGGCGCCGAGTTATCTGATGCTGCTGGAAATGGCCCAGGGCGGATTCGGCTGGGCGCCGTTGCCCCGGTGGCTGGTGGAGCGATTTGGGCCAGGGACGTTGCAGGAACTGGACGTACGCGGCTGGCCAAAACCGGTGTTCGTCGATGCGCTGTGGTCGCGGCTGCATCCGCCAGGGCCGGCGGGGAGTTGGTTGCTTGGCAAGATGCTGGAATAGCGGTGCTGCCATTCGCGAGCAAGCCCGCTCCCACAGGATTTGCGCTAAACCTGTGGGAGCGAGCTTGCTCCGGGCGGCGTTCCGACGATGGGGCCAGCAAATTCACCTTATTTTAATGCCTTGATCCGGGCCTCGATAAACCGCCGTTCCGGCACTTGCTGCGTCAACTCCAACGCCCGCTCATAAGCCGCCCGCGCCTCCTCAACCCGTCCCAACTGCCGACAAAACTCCGCCCGGGCCGCGTGCGCCAAGTGGTAATCCAGCAAATCACCCCGCGCCAGAATCCCTTCAACCAACGTCAGCCCCGCCAACGGCCCATCCCGTTTGGAGATCGCCGCCGCACGGTTCAATTCGATCACAGGCGAAGGCGCCGCCCGCAACAGCACGTCATACAGACCCACAATCTCCAGCCAGTCCGTTTCCGCCGCCGTGGGCGCTTCGGCATGCGACGCCGCAATCGCCGCTTGCAGGCAATAAGGACCGAATTGCCGAGTCGTCAGCGCCCGCTCTACCAACGCGCAACCCTCTTCGATCATCTCGACGTCCCACAACGAACGGTCCTGCTCATCCAGCACGATCAACTCCCCGCTCGCCGAAGTCCGGGCCGGGCGTCGGGACTCGTGCAGCAGCATCAGCGCCAGCAGCCCCATCACCTCGGGTTCGGGCAGCAGTTCCATCAACAGACGACCGAGCCGAATCGCCTCGCGGGTCAAATCCTCACGGGTCAGTTCCGCGCCCATGGACGCGGAATAGCCTTCGTTGAACACCAGGTAAATCACCCGCAGCACGCTGTCCAGGCGCTCGGGCAATTCCGCCAGGGTCGGCACTTGATAAGGAATTTTTGCGTCACGGATTTTGGCCTTGGCCCGCACGATGCGCTGGGCGATGGTCGCTGGCGCCGACAGAAAGGCCCGGGCGATTTCTTCCGTGGTCAGGTCGCAGACTTCGCGCAGCGTCAACGGCACCTGCGCGTCCGCCGCGAGTGCCGGGTGACAACAGGTGAAGATCAGGCGCAGGCGATCGTCTTCCACGTCTTCGTCACTCCAGTCGGCCTGCTCCAGCGCCTCCAGTTGAGCGATCAACATCGGTTGCGACGCGATGAAGCGTGCGCGCCGACGCAATACATCAATGGCCTTGAAGCGCCCCGTGGACACAAGCCAAGTACGCGGATTGTCCGGCACACCGTCACGCTGCCAGCGTTCGACCGCGACGAAAAACGCCTCGTGCAAGGCCTCTTCGGCGAGGTCGAAATCTCCGAGCAAACGGATCAGGGTCGCCAGAATCCGCCGCGAGTCTTCGCGGTAAACCTGCTCGACCTGCGCCCGTACCGACTCGGCCGACATCAGGCGCCGGGATTCAACTGACGAACGGGACGCACCTCGACACAGCCGACCCGGGCCGCCGGGATGTTGCCGGCGACCTGGATGGCTTCATTGAGGTCTTTGGCATCGATCAGGTAAAAGCCGGCCAATTGCTCCTTGGTTTCGGCGAACGGGCCGTCGGTGATCGACATTTTCCCGTTGCGCATCCGCACCGTGGTCGCGGTCTGCACCGATTCCAGCGCCTCGGCGGCGACCATTCGGCCGCTGCCCTGGATCGCCTCGGCGTAAGCCATGCATTCAGCGTCATTCGGGCTTTCGGGCAGCGAGTGCAACTCGTGCTCGTTGCTGTAGACCAGGCATAAATACTTCATGGGGCTCTCCTGAATCGAACGGATCAACTATGGCTGCAGATTGACGCTTTCGCGACATTCCCGACGAATCGGCCTGACGCTCAGGGTTCCAGGTTGAACAGCACCGTGCCGCTCATCATGTCGAACGGGGCCGACCAGTGTTCGTGGACGATGCGCCATTGCCCATCGTCGCGCCGATAGCAGGCGGTCACGCGCATCCAGCAGGCCTGGGTTTCGCCCTTCTCGTTAGTGCCGCCGCAATGGGCCAGCCAATGGGCGAAGGCGATGTGCTCGTCCGCCACGATGTTCATATGGTCGAAATCAAACTTGTGCGCGCCCTGGCACATTTCCATGCATTCCTGCCAATGCGCGCGGTAGGCCGCCTTGCCGCGAAATTGCAGGGCCTTCACCGCATCGTAGGAGACGATGTCCTCGGCATACAGGGGCATGAGTTTCTCGACATCCTTGGCGATGACCGCCTGACGATAGGTGTCGATCAGGGTCTGGATTTCGTGGGTAGCGTTCATGGTGGTTCTCCGTGGTTTTTGTTGTGAAGACACCTTTAGTCGTCTGGCGAAAAGCCAAATCGACAGCGGAAATAAAAATAGTCCAGGAACGCAAACTCGTTAGAATTCGAAACACATTTATGTTGGAAAAAGGACACTCCAGTGACAGCCCGACTCGTGCCTTACGACAGCCTGAACGCGCTCCAGCGCCAGCAGGTCGAGGCCATTGAAGTTCACAAAGAACAAATCAAGTTCTCCGGCGACATTCACGGTGCGTTGCACACCTTGCTGTCCAAACCCGGCCCCGGCGTCAAAGGATTTGCGCTACTGGTCGAGGATGTTCCCGTGGCCTTTCTGCTGCTCAAACGCCCGCCCGTATTGCCGGCGTGGGCCGATGAACACAGCGCCACCCTTCACGCACTGCAAGTCGATCATCGGGCTCAGGGCAAAGGCTATGGCAAGGCCTGTCTGCAAGCCCTGCCCGACGTTGCGCGTCAGACGTTTCCGGAAATAAAGGGGCTGGAGTTGTCAGTGGATGCGGATAACGCATCGGCCATCGCGCTTTACGCAAAATTCGGCTGGGTCGACAGCGGCGAAGCCTACAGGGGCCGGATCGGTTACGAACGGCGCATGGGTCTGGTTTTCTGAGGTGGTTATGCTCAACAGCATCGAAGAACTGGAAGCCCTCTACGGCCAACCTCACGACCGCGCCGTGCGCAAGCAGATCCCCTTTCTGAACGAGGATTATCAGGCGATGGTCCGCGCCTCGCCGCTGGTGATTGTCAGCTCGGTGGGGCCTGACGGGATGGACGGTTCGCCGCGGGGCGACACGCAGGGTTTCGTGCGGATCATTGATGAGTGCACCCTGGCGATCCCGGACCGGCCGGGCAACAACCGCATCGACACGCTGCGTAACGTCGTGCTCGATTCGCGGGTGTCGCTGTTGTTCATCATTCCCGGGATTGGCGAAACGTTGCGGGTTAACGGCACGGCACAGATCAGCGCCGAACCTGGGTTGCTGGAGAGCTTTGCGGTCAATGGCAAACCGGCGCGCACGGTGATGCTGGTGACGGTGGAAGCAGCTTTTTTTCACTGTTCAAAAGCGATTGTGCGCTCAGACTTGTGGAACCCTGAGAAACATCTGGAGCGCTCGGCGCTGCCGACGGCGGGCGCGTTTCACAAGCGGTTGAACGATGGGGAGTTCGATGCCGAGACGTATGACCGGGAAGCGCCGGCCAGAGTGCGGGATAGCCTTTACTGATCGAACACGAAAAAGGGTTGCCTTGAGGCAACCCTTTTGAGATTTGACTAGCTGTCAGAGGAGAAGGCAGTAATCGAGCAACTGCTTCTCGATACTTTGATGCTGACCGATAACCAAAGCGACCACTACAAGGTTTTCACTCGGGAACACCTCATACAAAACTCGCTGCCCCATAGGAAGGTACTCATGAAAATGAGTCACCCCAAGCGACGCCGCTTCCTGGCAAATACCGTAAACATGGGCCTGACTGCTAAACGCCGTAACGATCTGCATCACCAGTTGATCGACCATCTCTGCCGCTTTTTTGCGACCGCATTGCTGCGTGAGATAGTGCTCCAGCGAAATAACCCCATGCTCCGCAGCGGTCGCAAACTCTACCCTGAAGACCTCAGGCATCGTTATCGTCTTGCTGCAATTGGCGCCGCTGCGCCAGTCTGGCCAGCAAAGTGTCGCCAGAAATCAGTTTTCCCTGCTCTTTGTCGCGAGAGGAGAACGAAAGAAGTTTGATCAGCGCGATGGCCTCATCTCGCCGCTTACGCTCCTCGTAGGACTCGATCACATAAGCCGGAACGCCATTCTGAGTGACGAGCATCGGCTCGGAAAGATCCAGCGCTGCCGCATTCTTTTTAACAAAACTGATAGTTTCAACTCGCATCATTCATTCCTCTGCTCACCACCCAAACAGGATGGCCAATGCAACAAGGTCTGAATTTAGGCCATTAAAAAACTTATCTCAAGAACTCATTTGCTCTTTTCCCAACTCCAACACCATCTCATACCAAGCCATCCCGCCATGGTCAGACGCTGAAGGCTTGATGTAGGCAAAGCCGAACCCGGCATACAGCGGGATGTGCCGCTCCTTGCACATCAGATAGATGTGGGTCTTGCTCAACGCGCGCATCCGCTCGATGAATTCGCCCATCAACCGTTTCGCCAGGCCCTGCCCCTGATAATTCGGGTGCACCACCACCGACATGATGACCACGTGCGGGCCGGCCGGATCGTGGCCGATCAGTTCCTTGAACGCCTCGTCCGACATCTCGACCTGAAACGCCGCACCGGAATTGATGAAACCGGCTACAACGCCATCGACTTCGGCCACGATGAAACCTTCGGGCCAGGTGGCGATGCGGGTGGCGATTTTCTCGCGGGTCGCGGCTTCGTCGCCTTCGTAGGCAACGGTTTCAATGGCGTAGCAGCGGTCCAGATCAGCAGGTGTGACGTGGCGGATGACGGTGTTCATGGCAGCTCGAAATCAGCGAGAGGAAGGCTGGGGATCATAAATTAATAAGGTGTTCATATCGATCACCGCAGGTGCCGTAAAGCCTGCGTATAAGCGCTGTCATTGCTCGTCGGTGCGGATTATTGATGTGTCCTGTCTCTGGCCATCAATAGGGGGAACACACCATGAGCAGCGTTCAGATCGGACTTCTTATGCTGTTGGGCATCAGCACATTTGGCTTCATCACGTTGTCGATTGACCTGTTGCGGGCGCGACGGATGAAGCAAGGCAAGTAACGAGCAGGAGGCGGACGCCAAGTCCGCCTCCTGATGGAGTCAAGGCTTGAGCGGCAGCCAGATTTCCAGCACGCCGGTATTGAGCTTCGGGTTGAAGTCTTCGCTGTAGCGTTCGAATTCCGGGGCGTCCGCCGCCTGATAACCGGACTGCGGCAGCCAGGTTTTCCAGATGTACTGAAACGTCTGGGGCAACATATCCAGAGAGCCCTTGTGCTCGAACACGGCATAGTGCTGAGGCTGGACCTCGACCCAACGGTATTTATCCGGCAGGTCGTCGAGTTTGTCGATTTCGACGCCGGCAATGTATTCAAATCCGCCCTTGCCATCCGGATTGCAACAGATGCCGTAGGTCACTTCGCTTTTTTGACCGGGAATTTTGCCAATCTCGGGAATGAATTTCTCCCAGAGATCGGGTATGCCACTGGTCGTATCCGTGGTAAATCGGCCGCCAAGCCCTGCAATGAGCAGGAAGTGCCCGTGCTCGAAGCGTGGCTTGGCCGTTTCGACGCCTGTTTGCTCATCCATGACTCAACTCCTGGAACAAAAAAGTGGGTTCGGCTGGGAGTATAGAACCCAAACCGAATTCGCCCAGTTACAGTGCGTGCAACTGCTCGACGGCACCTGCGCCGACGAACTCGTTATACCCCGATAGGATCACGTAGACCGCGAAATAGCAGAAGATCGCCGCCGATGCCATGTAGGAGTAACGCAGCAGTTTGTCGCCCAGCAACTTGCCGCCGTGACTCGCGGCGAAGCACAAAGCGACGCACCAGAGCACCCCGGCGCAGAGAAATCCGCCGAGAAACAGCGCCGAACTAAGGGCGCCACCGCCACCGGAACGAGCGATCAATGTGCCGCCCACCGCCGCGAACCAGAGAATGGCGCTGGGAGACGACATGGCGAGGAAGATCCCGCGGAAAAACTCGCGCCGATGGGAGTTCTGACCCACGTCTTCGGCCTGCGCCAGTACCGCCTCATGGTGAATCGCCGAATAGATCATCTTTGCCGCGAAGTACAACAACAGCGCCGAACCTCCGATCCAAAGCACCCAGCGCACGCTTTCGTATTGCAGCAAAACGGTCATCCCGGCCAAGGCCAGCACGGCGTAGATCAGGTCGCCGACACACGTCCCCAAACCCAGCGCAAAGCCTTGAAAATAGCCACGCTGCATCGCCAACGTGATCATCGCGATGTTGGCCACGCCGATGTCCAGGCACAGCGAAAGGCTCAGCAAGAAGCCACTGGTAAATTCCATCAACCGATTTCCTTCGGACAAATTTGTTTACATAGTCTCTGGACAGTTTGCCACATCAGCCCTTACATTCCGCCACAGGTCACCGCAGTGACCAGCGTCGCTCGGACGGTTCCGGGCGCTCACGTTATCCGAGGCAACAATGGCTAACCCAGGTTCGCCGCGCCGCTTTGCGCGCATAGATCGACTCCCCCCTTACGTATTCAACATCACTGCCGAGCTGAAGATGGCCGCCCGTCGTCGTGGCGAAGACATCATCGACTTCAGCATGGGCAACCCCGACGGCCCGACACCGCCGCACATCGTCGAAAAACTCGTCACCGTCGCCCAGCGCGAAGACACCCACGGTTACTCGACGTCCAAGGGCATTCCGCGTCTGCGCCGGGCGATTTCCAATTGGTACAAGGATCGCTACGAGGTCGACATCGACCCGGAAAGCGAAGCCATCGTCACCATCGGTTCCAAGGAAGGCCTGGCACATTTGATGCTGGCCACCCTCGACCAGGGCGACACCGTTCTGGTGCCGAACCCGAGCTACCCGATTCACATCTACGGCGCGGTGATTGCCGGCGCCCAGGTGCGCTCGGTGCCGTTGATTCCGGGCGTGGACTTCTTCGCCGAACTGGAAAGCGCCATTCGTGGCTCGATTCCGAAACCGAAAATGATGATTCTCGGCTTCCCGTCCAACCCCACCGCCCAATGCGTGGAGCTGGATTTCTTCGAGCGGGTGATCGCCCTCGCCAAGCAGTACGACGTTTTGGTGGTGCACGACCTGGCCTACGCCGACATCGTCTACGACGGCTGGAAAGCCCCGTCGATCATGCAAGTGCCGGGCGCCAAGGACATAGCGGTGGAGTTTTTCACCCTGTCCAAGAGCTACAACATGGCCGGCTGGCGCATCGGTTTCATGGTCGGCAATGCCGAACTGGTCAATGCCCTGGCGCGGATCAAGAGTTATCACGACTACGGCACGTTCACCCCGCTGCAGGTCGCGGCGATTGCGGCGCTGGAAGGCGATCAGCAGTGCGTCAAAGACATCGCCGAGCAGTACCGGCAGCGTCGCAACGTGCTGGTCAAAGGCCTGCATGAACTGGGCTGGATGGTCGAGAATCCGAAAGCGTCGATGTATGTCTGGGCGAAGATTCCCGAGGCTTATGCGCACTTGGGCTCGCTGGAGTTCGCCAAGAAACTGCTGGCCGAGGCCAAGGTTTGCGTCTCGCCGGGCGTAGGGTTTGGTGAGTATGGGGATGATCACGTGCGCTTCGCGCTGATCGAAAACCAGGACCGGATTCGTCAGGCCATACGCGGGATTCGCGGGATGTTCCGGGCGGATGGACTAATTAGCAAATCTTGACGCCCTGCACATAACACTGTGGGAGCGGGCTTGCTCGCGAATGCGGTGTGTCAGTCAACATTGATGTTGTCTGACACGGCCCCTTCGCGAGCAAGCCCGCTCCCACATTTGGTTTTGCGGTGTCAGTGACTTAGACGAACAGCGACAACAGCAGGATGAAGCCCAGGCCCACCACGGACAGGATGGTTTCCATCGCGGTCCAGGTCTTGAAGGTTTCCGCCACGGTCATGTTGAAGTACTGCTTCACCAGCCAGAAACCCGCATCGTTCACGTGAGACAGGATCAACGAACCGGCACCGGTCGCCAGTACCAGCAGCTCACGGTTCACACCTGGAATCATCCCCACCACCGGCACCACGATGCCCGCGCCGGTAATGGTGGCTACGGTTGCCGAACCGGTCGCGATACGGATCACCGCTGCTACCAGCCAGGCCAGCAGGATCGGCGAGATCTGTGCGTTCACCGCCATGTGGCCGATTACATCACCCACGCCGCTGGTCACCAGCATCTGCTTGAAGCCACCACCGGCACCGATGATCAGAATGATCGCGGCGGTCGGCGCAAGGCTCGCGTCGAGCAACTTGAGAATTTTGCTGGAGCCCATGCCCTGACGGTGCCCGAAGGTGTACAGCGACAGCAGCAACGCCAGCAGCAGCGCCGAAATCGGGTGACCGATCAGATCCATGAACGAGCGGAAGAAATTGCCTTCCGGCAGCACCACGTCGGCAAAGGTCTTGAGCAACATCAGGAACACCGGCAGCAGCACGGTGATCAGGGTGATGCTGAAGCTCGGCAGCTCAGCTGCCTCTGGCTCGCGCGCCAGTTGGTCGACCAGTTCCTGGTTAGGATGACCCGGAATGTACTTGGCAATGAACGTGCCGTAGATCGGTCCGGCGATGATGGCCGTCGGCAGCGCAACGATCAGACCGTAGAGAATGGTTTTACCGATGTCGGCACCGAACACGCCGATGGCCAGCAACGGGCCCGGGTGCGGCGGAACCAGACCGTGCACGGCGGACAGACCGGCCAGCAGCGGGATACCGATCTTGATGATCGACACGCCGGTACGCCGGGCGACGATGAACACCAGCGGGATCAGCAGCACGAAGCCGATTTCGAAAAACAGCGGAATGCCGACCAGGAACGCGGCGAACATCATCGCCCACTGCACCTTGTCCTTGCCGAACGCGCGAATCAGGGTTTGGGCAATCTGATCCGCCCCGCCCGACTCGGCCATCATTTTGCCGAGCATCGTGCCCAGCGCGAGGATGATCCCGACGAAACCGAGCACCCCACCGAAGCCGTCCTGGAACGCCTTGATGATGGTGCCGATCGGCATGCCGGAGGTCAGCCCGAGAAACGCGGCGGCAATAATCAGAGCAATGAAGGGATGCAGCTTGAATTTGGTAATCAGGACAATAAGCCCGATCACCGTGACCACTGCATCGAGCAGCAGGAACGTCTCGTGGGACATGCCAAACATTAGGGGTGTCTCCTGGTTGTTGTTGTTATTAAAGCGGGTAATTCGCAAGCCATCAGGACAGCGCTATCTCTTCGGGCAAAACTCATACGGCGTGTTTCAGGCCATGAGCCTGCCACCAGTCATGAGCTTGCTTCGCCAATTGGTCGACGCTGTGGTTAGACGCGTCCAGAGCCAGGGTCAGGGGCTCACCAACAGGCGATTCAAGGGTGGCGAACTGGCTGTCGATCAACGTCGATGGCATGAAGTGGCCCGGCCGATGAGAGACACGATCAGCGGCAACTTCAGGGGTCAGTTCAAGGAACACGAAGCCCAGGCCCGGCAAGGCGCTGCGCAGACGTTCACGGTAAATGAGTTTGAGGGCCGAGCAGGTGAGCACCGGGCGTTCGCCCTTGGCGTCGATGCGGCGCAATTCATCGCACAAGCTGTCGAGCCAGCCGGCGCGGTCGTCGTCGTTCAGGGGGATACCTGCGCTCATCTTTTCGATATTGGCGGCAGGGTGGAAAGTGTCGCCTTCAATGGCGGTCGCGCCGCTGAGTTGGCACAAGGCCTCGCTGACGCAAGTCTTGCCGCAACCGGCAACGCCCATGATGACCAGGGCGGTGATGGGATGATTCATGTAACACCTCAGCGCGCAGACAGCGCTACCTTTGACAGACAGGACACTCCAATCAAAAGCAGAAGTTGCCGACGCCTTCTTGTCATTTTTGTGGGTTGCAGCATGTTCGTTCTCAACGCCAAAAAACGGGGATCAGGCAAACCCCGCTCACGCATTTGCAGCTGCGTCGAGACAGCGCTACCTTAGTGCCTCGAATTTTGTTTGGCAAGCCGTCCGATGATCTCCCCTAAAAACGATAAAAATACGCGCACCACTGGCCGCCCCACTTTGAACGAAGTCGCACGCCTGGCCGGTGTCAGCCCGATCACCGCCTCTCGCGCCCTGCGCGGGGTCAGCACGGTGGCCACCGAACTGGTGGAAAAAGTCCAGAAAGCGGCGCTTGAACTCAACTACGTGGTCAACCCTGCCGCCCGCGCGTTAGCCTCGGCCCAGAGCCATTCGGTGGTGGTATTGGTGCCGTCACTGTCCAACTTATTGTTCATCGACACGCTGGAAGCCATTCATCAGGTTTTACGCCCCAAAGGCTTCGAAGTGCTGATCGGGAACTTCCACTACTCACGTGACGAAGAAGAAAACCTGCTGCGCAATTACATGGCGTATCAGCCTCGCGGTCTGCTGCTGACCGGTTTCGACCGCACCGAAAGTTCGCGCCGGATGATCGAGGCCAGCAACATTCCGTGCGTGTACATGATGGAACTGGACAGCGCCGCCGGGCTCAATTGCGTGGGCTTCTCGCAACTGGCCGCCGGTGAAACAGCGGCCGAACATTTACTGTCACGCGGTCGCAAGCGCCTCGCCTATATCGGCGCGCAACTCGATCAACGCACGTTGCTGCGCGGCGAAGGTTTCCGCAAAGCCCTGCAAAAGGCCGGTTTGTATGACCCGGACCTGGAAGTGCTGACCCCGCGCGCCTCCTCCGTCGGCCTCGGTGGCGAACTGTTCCTGCAACTGCTCGCCACTCATCCCGATGTCGACGCGATCTTCTTCGGTAACGACGACCTGGCCCAGGGCGCACTGCTGGAAGCCATGCGCTGCGGGATCAAGATCCCCGAACAAGTGGCGATCCTCGGCTTCAACGACCTGCCGGCCTCGGCGCACATGGTCCCGCGTCTGAGCAGCATCAGCACCCCGCGAGAAGCCATCGGCCGGCGCGCAGCGGAGCAGATGTTGACGTTGATGGCCGGCAACACGGTGGCCAAACCAGTGCAGGACATGGGGTTTGAGTTGAAGGTGCGCGAGAGTACGTAGCCACTGTGGGAGCGAGCTTGCTCCTACACTGGATCAACGCCCCATCAATTCCACAAACGCCAACGCCCCTTTCTGCAATGGCTGGCTCTTGAGCCACACCGCATGCACCGGCAGCACCAACCCGTTCTCAATGTTGCGGAAACTCAGACGCTTGAGCCTTCCGGCATCAAGCATCGGCTGGACCACCGACAGCGGAAAATTGCCCCAACCCAATCCGGTTTCGACCATTTCCAGCGCCATGGCCAAGGTGTCGGTGCGCCAGTAAGACTCGGCCACCAGTGGCCGGGTTTCGCTGATCGGCAGGTCGCGGCCGGCGACGATGATTTGCCGTACGTGGACCAAGTCTTCCAGGAACAAATCCTTGCCCTGAAACAGCGGATTGTCCGCCGCCAGCGTGGCGATCATCCGTTCGGTGCCAACGAACTGGAACCGCTCCAGCACGTTCATGATCAGCCCGGCGAACGCCAGGCAAACGCTGACCCGGCCGCTGTGGAGCATCGCCAGCACATCATCCTGCGGTGCGCTGAGCATTTCGATGTCCAGTAGCGGATGACGCTCGGCGATGACCTTGATCGCCGCCATCACGCTGCCCTTGTCGATGTCCGCCACGACCCCGATCGACAACTTGCTTTCCAGCCCCAGCGACAACTCGATCGCATGCACTTGCAGCTGTTTGAGCTGCTCGGCGATCAGTCGCGCATGCGGCACCAATGCGCTGGCCATCGCCGTCGGCACCGGTTCGCGATGGCTGCGATCGAACAGTGGATAACCGAGCTCGGCTTCCAGGTTGGCGATGCCCATGCTCACCGCCGACGGCACTTTACCCAGTGCCCGGGCGGCAGCGGAAAACGAGCCGCGCTCGATCACCGCGAGGAACAACTCGATGCTGTCGCTGTTGAAATTCATTCCTCTTCCTATCAATAAAACTGAAAGCTACTGACTTTTTCTGTCAGCTCTATTGAAGCTATCTTTCGCCGCCTTCGCCAGTGCTCCTGGCTTCAAGTTCGCAGAAAGAGGCAAATTCCCATGCAAGGCGTTAAACGAAAACTGGTCTACGTGTCGCTTTACGAGGTCATCGGCATGACCTTCTCGGCCCTGGGCCTGGCTTTGTTGTCCGGCACCTCGCCCGGCAGCACTGGCCCGTTGGCAGTGATCATTACCAGCATCGCGGTGACTTGGAATTTCATCTACACCACGCTGTTCGAGCGCTGGGAAGGCCGTCAGCCCTCGCGCGCCCGCACCGTTAAACGGCGCATCGCCCATGCCGTGGGTTTTCAACTAACCTTGATAGTGTTCCTCATCCCGTTGATCGCCTGGTGGATGAACATCAGCCTGGTGCAAGCCTTTCTGCTGGACGCGGCGCTGATCATTTTCATCCCGTGCTACACCTTCGCCTTCAACTGGTTGTTTGATCGCACGTTTGGTTTGCCAACTTCGGCGCTGCCGGATCCGGTTTGAAAACGCTGAATGTCTGTTAGATTCCTGAAGCGTCGAATCGCTAACGGAGTAGCTCAATGGAACATGCACTGAAGATTCTGGGTAAAGCCTCGTCCATCAACGTCAGAAAAGTCCTGTGGACCTGTGAGGAACTGGGTGTTGCCTACGAACGTGAAGACTGGGGCGGCGGTTATGCGTCGACCCACACGCCGGAGTTTCTCAGGCTCAATCCCAACGCACTGGTACCGGTGATCATCGATGAGGCCGGCGTGCTGTGGGAGTCCAACACCATCTGCCGCTATCTGGCCGGCAAACACCACAACACCGATCTGCTACCCCACGAATCGGCGGCCCGCGCTCGGGTGGAGCAGTGGATGGATTGGCAAGCGACTGAACTCAATGCCTCCTGGAGCTTTGCGTTCACGGCGTTGGTGCGCAAAGATCCGGAGTTCCAGGACCCGCATCACATTGCCGCCGGTGTACACAACTGGAATCAGAAAATGGGCATCCTCGAGCATCAGCTCGCGGCCACCAAAGCGTATGTCGCCGGGCCACACTTCACGCTGGCGGACATCGTCATCGGTCTGTCGGTCAACCGCTGGCTGATGACACCGATGGAGCGCCCCGACTACCCGGCCATCGACGAGTATTTCCAACGGTTGGCACAACGCCCGGGATTCCTGAAACACGGCTGCAACGGCCTGCCTTGAGCGGCTCCCGCGCTACAAATCGCTAAAAAATAAACATTCGTAGTGGCTGGTGCAGCAAGCGGTCGACCTCAGCCGCCCGGCGGCAAAGGTTGACCTCAACCCCTCGGTCACCCTTGAGCCGTAAAACAACAATCAATTGATTTTGTTAGTGTTTTTAATTAGGCACAGTATTTGCTGAAAGTACTGCACCGCAAATACCTACAAGGTCTATTCATCATGTTGGTCAGTGCAAAACAAAACCTGGTGACGCCCCTCCCCAAGCGACCCGGCGACGAACCGATCTCGGGCGCCGCCGCCGGACTTCAGGGCGGCCTACAAGCCGCCATGACACAAGCCCTGCAACACAATGTGCAAGCGCAAACCGCGCAGACCACTAAGCAGGTCCAGGACTCAGCCACCCAAATCGCTACCCAACAAGTCAGCGAAGCAACCCGGATCAGCGATAACGTCGATGAAGCGTTCGCCAAAACCCGCGTGGGACTGCAAGCCTCGTCCGCCCACCTACCCGCCGATGTTGAAACAGCCACGGACGCCTTCAAGGAGTACATGAGCAAAACACCGGAGCAGCGGTTGCGCGACAGTATTTTGCAAGAGATGGGGTTGACGGAAGATGACTTGAAAACCATGCCACCGGAAAAACAACTGGCGATCGGTAAAGAGATTGCCGAGCGCATGCAAGACAAGATCAAACTGGCGCAGGCCGAGAAGGAAAACAGCAGCAGCGAAAAAGGCAGCAGCCAGGTGGTCGACAAGTTCCTCGCTTCGCTTTAAAAGTGCGGAAATCAATAAAAGAGGGTCCCTTCGAGGGCAATGCCAGTCAGTTAAGGAACGACACAATCCGTAGCAGCTGGCGAAGCCTGCGTTCGGCTGCGTAGCAGTCGTAAAACCTGAGTTTGCGGTCTTCCTGAAACACCGCATCGTCTGATTTCACGACTGCTGCGCAGCCGAACGCAGGCTTCGCCAGCTGCTACGGATCGCGTTTTGGCTTAACTGATCGACATTACCCTTCGAGGGACCCTTTTCAATGTGCCGCTATCAACTTATCTGCAACGTCGAATTAAACTGACTGATCGCATCCACCACATGCCGCGATCCTTGCTGTATCTCCAGAATCACCTCCCCCGCCTCGTTCGCCAGTTCCACGCCTAATCCGGTTCGACTCAAACTAGACTGCATGCTCGACACCGCACTCAATGACAAATCGTGGTTCTTGCGCACCACTTCAACGATCTCCAGCGTTGCCTGGCTCGTTCGTGCCGCAAGGCTGCGAACTTCATCGGCGACTACCGCGAACCCGCGCCCGTGTTCCCCGGCCCGGGCCGCTTCGATCGCGGCGTTGAGCGCCAGCAGGTTGGTCTGATCGGCAATACCGCGAATGGTCTGAACGATGGTGCCGATGATGTCGGACTGTTTGCTCACCGCGTCGATGCTCAGCGCCGCTTCGTTGAGGTCGCGGGAAATGTCCTGGATGATCTGCACCGTTTGCTGAACCACCTGAGAACCTTTCTGCGCACAGGCGTCGTTTTGAACCGAGGTGCTGTGGGCCGACTCCGCGGCGGTTTGCAGGGTGGTGACTTGCTGGGTGATGTCGCTGGCGAACTTAACCACTTTGTACAATCGACCCTTGGTGTCGAACAGCGGGTTGTAGGAGGCCTCCAGGAAAACCGTATGACCGTGCTTATCTTTGCGCTCGAAACGGTGCGAGTGATATTCGCCGCGATTGAGCGAGGCCCAGAACGCTTTGTAGGCCTGAGATTCGGCTTCGGCGCGATGACAAAACAGGCTGTGGTGTTGGCCAACCACTTCGTTGAGCGAGTAATGCATCGTCTTCAAGAAGTTGTCGTTGGCCGTGATGACTTTGCCATCCGGGGTGAATTCGATCACGGCCATGGAACGACCGATCGCCGCGAGCATGCTCTCGCTTTCGTGTTCCTTATAGGTCCTGGCTGAGATATCAGTGGCGACTTTGATCACACTCCGAACCTGACGATCAGCGCCGAACACCGGCATATAGCTGGCTTCGAGCCAGATCTCCTTGCCGCTCTTGTTCAAGCGTAAAAAGTTCCCGCTCACCGGTTCGCCACGGGCCAGGTCACGCCACAACTTGGCGTAGGCTTCGCTTCGATAAAACGCTTCTTCGCAAAAGATCCGGTGATGCTTACCGCGCACTTCTTCGGCGCTGTAACCCATGGCACTGCAAAAGTTGTCGTTGGCATCGAGCACGATGCCTTCGGGGGTGAACTCAATCATCGCCATCGAGCGGCTGACTGCGGCCAACTTCGCGTTAGCCTCGGTCAGCGCGCAACTGAATCGTTCGATTTCCAGCAGGTCGGTCTTGTGACGTCGGTTAAACATAGTCGTATCACCTTCAGCGCGGTCTTTTGTTTGATGAAAGTTCTTTGGTCTTTCAACAGCTCCACCACTACGTTCCAAGGAACAGGCACACGCATCCCTCCACAGGAAGGACTTGGTCAGGTGATCAATGATGTTTAATCGGAGAGTCCATGCAGCAACGCTCTTATCAAGACATCCTTCTCTTGATAGCCCGAAACCGGGCCAGCCCTAACGTTCTGATAAGACATTCCATTGACCGGACAGCTCCGTGTTGTTCAGAGTCGGTGCCTTGGGTTGCGCACGCTTTTAACGTGTATGACGGCCTTCACATGGCGGTCGACATAGTTAGTTACGATTCAGCATAGACTGGCGAGTCAGGTAAGCAAGGCCACTAGTCGGCCAGTATTGAGGACAAAATCGGTTCAGCTTCGGTATGCGTCATTTCTCGGCAAGCAGACTCATCAACGCCTGCACTGCCGCCGAGGGTGGCTTGTTCGCAGCGGCCACCAAAGCAAACTCTCGATCGATACGCGGAGTCACCGGCACCACGCGCAGCCCCTGAAGTTGGCTCGGCAGCGTCATCTCCGGCACCAGCGTCACGCCGATGTTTTCCCGCACCAGGGTGAACGCACTGCTCCATTCACGGACCTCGACCCGCACATCAAGCAGTTGCAGCCCGGCATCCTCCGCCAGGCTACGAGCGTTGGTCGAACAACCGCCCGTGGCCAGTACAAAAGGTTGTTCCGCCAACTCAGCCAGAGAGACGCCTTCTTCATTCGAACGGCGAGCCAAAGGATGGCCGCCAGGCACCACCGCCATCCAGGCATCACGTCCCAGGCGACCGGCATTGCGCTCGGGCGCCGGGTTCAACACCACGCCGACATCCACCAGCCCGGCACCGAGCAGTGTTTCCACTTCATCGTCGCTGACCTCCAGCGCGACCACCTGAATGCCGGAATAAAGCCGATTGAACTGACGCAGCAGCGGCGGCAGGAAAGTCGCCAGCACCATGGGGAAACTGGCCAGGCGAATCGTCCCGCGCTGAATGTCTTTGGTGGAATCGACAGTACTGCGAATGGTTTCCAGAGCACCGAGCATGGTTCTCGCGTGTTCGATCACAGACAGGCCGATTGCCGTCGGCAAGGCCTGGCGATTCTCTCGACTGAACAGTTGAACGCCCAGGGTTTCCTCAATCAATGCCAAGGCCTGGCTGGCACCGGACTGGGTCATGCCGACCCGCTCGGCAGCCCGGGTAATGTTGCCCGTGTCAGCCACCGCCACCACCATTCGCCAGTGCATCAGATTCATCAGATTCATCATGGCAGTAGCTTTCCTTATGGCGGTTTTCTGAAAGATTAATTTTACGAAGGTGCCGCGCACTATGACACTGGCGCAAATCCCCAGCCAGAGCCCTGCCGATGAAGTTGTATTACGCCCCACACGCCTGCTCGCTGGCGCCGCATATCGTGCTGCGCGAACTCGATCTGCCGTTCGAATTGATCCGCGTCGACAACACCAGCAAGCGAACCGCCAACGGCGAGGACTTCCTCGCCATCAATCCAAAGGGCTACGTCGCGGCACTGCAACTGGACAACGAACACGTGTTGACCGAAGGCCCGGCGATCCTGCAATACCTGGCAGACCTGCGACCCGAAGCGAACCTGGCACCGATGGGCGGGACGCTCGAGCGAGTGCGGTTGCAGGAATGGCTGAATTTCATTTCGACAGAGATTCATGGCGGGCTTGGCTGGCTGTTCAGTTCGCAGTTCCCGGATGAGGTGAAAGCGCTGATCAAGGAGAAACTGTTCAAGCGGTTTGCGGTGTTGTGTCAGACGCTGGAGCGCCAGGATTATTTGATGGCTGACGGGTTCAGCATTGCCGATGCGTATTTGTTTACGGTGTTGCGCTGGGCGCACCTGTTTGCCATCGATTTGAATGAGTGGCCGGCGTTGGCGCGGTTTCAGGCACGGGTTGATCATCGACCAGCCGTGAAGGCTGCGTTGGCCGCGGAGTTGGTGTAAGTCTCAAGACCATCGTCGGAACGCCGCCCGGAGCAAGCTCGCTCCCACATTGGATCTATGTCATGCCGAAGATCCAATGTGGGAGCGAGCTTGCTCCGGGCGGCGTTCCGACGATGGCTATTTTCCAGGCACTACAAATTTACAAACTCGCACTCACTTTAGTAGCCACTTCACCGGGCACCCAACCCTTCCAGATCTGCGGCTGATCACGCAAAAACGCTTCGGCCACCTGACGCGGTTGCAGGCGCTTTTCGCTCATCTGACCAAGCGTGTGGTTCAGCAGATCGATCGGCAGATCGACCTTTTCGAAGAACGCCACCAGGTCCGGGTACTGCGCCTTGAACGGCGCGGACACGCCGATCGCCAGGTTCGCCGGCATCGAACGCGTGCCTTTTGGATTGGGGTTGTTGGCGTCGGCCAAGGTCTTCCAGGCGTCGGCGTCGAACGCCGGCTCGTCGAGTTTCACCAGTTTGAATCGCCCCAACAGCGGCGTCGGCGACCAGTAGTAGAACAGCACCGGTTTGCCTCGACGGATCGACGAAGCCACCTCGGCATCCAGCGCGGCGCCAGACCCCGTGCGGAAGTTGACGAAGCTGTCGGTCAGGTCATAGGCCTTGAGTTTCTGACTGTTGACGATCTCCGAGGTCCAGCCGGTCGGGCTGTTGAGGAAGCGTCCTCGGCTCGGGTCTTCCGGGTCGCGGAACACATCTTTGTAACGCGCCAGATCAGCGACGGATTTCAGCTCCGGGGCCAGGGGTTTGATGCCGCGTTCGGGATCGCCCTTGATCACGTATTCCGGCACCCACCAGCCTTCGGTGGCGCCTTTGACCGTGTCGCCCAGCCCAAACACTTTGCCTTGCGAGGCGGCTTTGACCCACGCCGGAATGCGCCCGGCCCACTCTTCGCCGATCACTTGAATATCGTTCTTGGCCAACGCCGCTTCGAGGCTGACGGTGCTGCCCGGCAAGGTATCTGTCGGGTAGCCGTAACCTTTCTCGACAATCAATCGCAGGATTTCTGTGATGAGGCTGCCGCTTTCCCAGGTGATGTCGCCGAAGTGGATCGGCGCGGTTTTCTCCGCTGCGGGAACGTGGGTAGCCACAAAACTCAGGGCCAGCAGTGAACTGCCGAGCAGGGTTTTGATTGATCTCATGCGGACCTCCGGGTCAGGGGATTCAAAGATTGGTTGGCGCTGTGCCGGGCGCACAGGGCTTGGGTACGAGTCATGTAAACGCTGACCGAGCGTTGGGAAATGCCCAATTCGGCGGCGATTTGCGGGTAGGTCAGACCGTCGATTCGCGATAACAGGAAAGTTGCCCGAACCTTGCCCGGCAAGCGCTCAAGCGTGCGCTCGAGGCCATGCAAGGCCTGGGTCAGTTGCACCCGTTCTTCGGGCGAGAGCGCTTGAGGCTGATCAAGGTGTTGCAACTGATCGAGGTGGTGGCGTTCCAGATCGCGGCGGCGCCAGAGCTGATAGATCAACCGCTGGGCAATGGTGGTGAGCAAGGCACGAGGCTCGCGGATCGGGGTCAGCCCCGGCGATTCGAGTAGCTGTAAAAAGGTTTCGGCAGCGATGTCTTCGACGCTGGAACTGGCGCCCAGGTGCCGACGCAACCGCGCGCACAGCCAGGGGTAATGCGCGCGGAACAATCCGCCGACGTCGTTGCGATGGGAAAGGTCGGTGCCGGACATAGAGGCTCCAAGGGTTAGGGGTCGCTGAATGTCCGGTGATCCGGTGACGCGATCCTAGCAAGGAGCCTTATTCATTAATAATACTTAAAAAGCATTTTTATATTCTATTTTAGAATTAAACATCAAAAGATCGCAGCCTCGTTTCACTCGACAGCTGCTACAGGAAATCGGTGTACATCTGTAGGAGCTGTCGAGTGAAACGAGGCTGCGATCTTTTGATTCTGCCTAGCGTAATCGCCCAAACCCCAACGCCTCAGCCTCTTGCTGATAGTCGAGCACAATCTGATAGTCGCTTTCGCCGGCCAGCAATACCTCTTGCAGACCGAGGATTTCCCTGACTTCGGGCAATTCCTGCAACGTCGTATTCATCACCTGCCGCAGCTCTTCGGCCTGTTCATCGGTGACAGTCGCGGCGGTGATATACGGCAAGGTCGGACTGAACGCGCTTCGCGCGATGACCCGCAGCCCGGCCACTTCTTCTTCGGCGTGCTGCGCCAGATAGGCGAAGGTCACGCTGTCGATGGCCGCTAGGTCTGCCTTCTCTTCTCGCAGCCAGCGCAGGCTTTCGCGGTGACTGCCGCTGATACCGACACTGGCGAAGAACTGCCCCTCTTGATGCAGCGGCGCCAGTCGGTGACGCAACAGGTTCATGCCGCTGTTGGAGTCTTCGCCATTGATCACCCCACGACTGTCGCGAAAGGCCGGCAAACTGCGCCGTGGATCATCGGCGCGACTCAGCAACAGGCTGCAATGGTTGCCGCCGTTAGCGTCCGGTAGTTCATAGCGAGGACGACCAATGACCCGGACCCGACCGCGCAACGCGGTCATCAGCGGGTAGCCGCAGGTTTGGGTCAGCAGCAAGTGCGGGGACAGCCAAAGGTCCATCAGCGAAACGCCCTCGGCGTGACGGCGGGTGGCACCCAGTCGCTCGATAATTCGCGTCAGCCAGCGCTCGTTCGCCTGGCGGACCGGCTCGGGGGCGACGTACATCAGTAATTCAGCGAGGTGTTGTGTCATCACAATCTTCCCATACGACGAAATTCCCCTGTGGGAGCGGGCTTGCTCGCGAAAGCGGTGGGACAGGCAGCATTGGTGTCGACTGACACTCCCTCTTCGCGAGCAAGTCCGCTCCCACAAGGGAACGCGTTCGCTCAGTAATACGGGTGCCTGGGGCTGTCGATGGCCTTCACTCCATGCTGGCGCCACAACTGGCCATAACCCTGCACCAGAAACCCGCCGCTGCGCGCCAGCCATTGCTCGCGACGCGCGCGGTAGGCGCGGGGCAAGTCGTACCAGGGCAGCCCTGGCAAGTCGTGATGCACCAAATGCAGATTGAGGTTCAGGAACAGCCAGCGCCACGGCCAGGCGGCTTCGTTGATGACCGTCCTTTGCTCGGCCTCGGCGTGGGGACGGTGTTCATAGTAGGAGCGAATCATGGCAATCGATAGCGCCGGCACACTGATCAGCAACAGGTAATGCCACACCGGCAGCACGCTGTAGCGGGCGATAAACAGCAACATCAGCAGGGTCAACGCGCCGTGGCTCAACCACATCAACCAGGCCTGCCGCTCACCTGCTTTCAGACGCTGGCACTCTTCTCGGGCCAGCGCCAGCAAGGCCAGCGGTGCACCGAGGGCGAAGCGTCCGAGCACGGTTTTGTTCAGCCAGTGCAGGCCCTGTTCGAACAGTGAACTGCCCTGCCATTGCTCGGCGCTCAGGTAACGGCTTTCCGGATCGCGACCCGGGAGGGTCAGGTCTTCGTCGCGGTGATGCAGCAGATGGCTGTCGCGATACAGGGTGTAGGGATACCAGACGGCGAACGGCGCGTAGCCGAGGATCTTGTTCAGCGATGTCCAGCGGGTGGGATGACCGTGAAGCAATTCGTGCTGCACCGATAACCAGAGCACCACCAATGGAATCAACAACAATGTGCTCCACCACAGGCCCAACCAACCACTGGCGAGCACGATGCTGAACCAACCGACGTACACGCCGATCAGCAGCAACCAGGTCGGCCACTCGGTGCGAGCAGTCAGGCGTTGGCGCAGGGTGTCGATTTCTTCACGGTGGGCGGTATCGAAGTAATGGGGCATGGCGTTGCTCAGATCGGGGACCAATCCCCTTCTGTGCAATGACGCAGGGTTTTCTTGCAGATTATTTGGTTATTTCGTCAGAAGCAGCGGGAGCCCGAGGCCGGGCTCCCTTGTCACGGGATCAATGCCCGAACACATCCACCTTCTTGGCCTTCTTGTCCGCGCGCTTTTCATCGGCGGTTTTCGCCGGTTTCTTCTTTGCCGCTTTTTTTGAATCCATGCCTTTGGCCATGATACGTACTCCACTCATACGGGATGTGAGATCAGGTATACACCTATCGCTGCGCGCGCGTTCTTTTATAATCGCCCGCTTTGCGCACCGACAGTCGAAGACCATGCCCAACACCCAGTACACCTTGCTCGCCGAGCCTTTATGGCCCTTGATGAACAAGTTTTATCGCGCTCACCAATCGTCGATGAAAGCGGTCCGCGACGCTCAACTCTGGGTGGCCAGGCGCGAGGAGATCATTGGCGCGCTGTGTTTGCGACCGGTGGCGGACGGGCATTGGCTGACGGGTTTGTTTGTCGATCCGGCCTGCCGTGAACAGGGCATCGCGGCGGCGCTGATCGCCGAGGCGCTGAAGGATCTTGAAGGTCCGGTGTGGTTGTTTTGTCATCCGGACTTGCGCGGGTTTTATGAACGTCGTGGTTTTACCTTCGACCCGCCGCTGCCCTATTCCATGGCGGAACGCTTGAGCCGTTATGCGCGCAGCAAGCCGATGATCGCCATGGGGTTGGAAGGCCAGATAACGCTCTAAAGCCATATGAAGATCTAATGTGGGAGCGGCGGTGCAACGATTCGACTTGCTCGCGAAGGGGTCAGAACAGTCAACATTGATATCGACTGACACACCGCCATCGTCGGAACGCCGCCCGGAGCAAGCTCGCTCCCACAGGGGTTTGAGGTGTTTTCGAATCAATCGTCTGCGTTCGGATCGAGATCCGGAAACATCACTTCGGTAAACCCGAACTTGCTGAAGTCACTGATGCGCGACGGGTACAACCGGCCGACCAGGTGATCGCATTCATGCTGTACCACTCGCGCATGGAATCCCTCGGCGATGCGCACAATCGGCTGCCCTTTGGGATCGAAACCTTCGTACCGAATGTGCTGATAGCGATCCACCGCGCCACGCAGGCCGGGCACCGACAAGCAGCCTTCGAAACCCTCTTCCAGCGTCGGGCTCAACGGCGTAATCAACGGGTTGATCAGAATCGTCTGCGGCACAGCTTCAGCATCCGGATAGCGTTCGCTGTGCTCGAAACCGAAGATCACCAGTTGCAGGTCGACGCCGATCTGCGGCGCGGCCAGGCCAACGCCGCCGACGCTTTCCATGGTCTGGAACATGTCGTCGATCAGTTGCCACAGCTCCGGGCTGTCGAACATTTCGGCGGGCACCGGCGGGGCGATGCGCAGCAGGCGCTCGTCGCCCATTTTCAGAATTTCACGGATCATTTGATGACTTCGTCAGTGGTCGGCTTGATCGAGTGGTCCCGACCCAGTCCCGACACGTGGTGTTTGGGTTCGTGGCTGTGCTCGCCAGGGACCTTTTCGCCAGGGTCCTTGCCTTCGGTGGACATGTGTTCGATCACGGCATTCATCTCCGCGCCGAGCAACAGCACCGCGGCGGAAATGTAGAAGTACAGCAACAGCACGATGATCGCGCCGATACTGCCATACATGGCGTTGTAGTTGGCGAACGTCTTGACGTACAGACCGAAGCCCAGCGACGCAATGATCCACACCACCACCGCCAGCACCGAGCCAGGGGTAATGAAGCGAAACTCCTGTTTGACGTCGGGCATGACGTAATAAATCAGCGCCACCGCCATCATCAACAGAATCACGACCACCGGCCAGCGCACGATGGTCCAAAGGGTCACGATGAATTCTTCAAGGCCGACTTGCGAGGCGATCCATTCCATCACCTGCGGCCCGAGCACCATCAGCGCGGCGGCCACCAGT
This sequence comes from Pseudomonas sp. ACM7, assembly GCF_004136015.1. NCBI lineage: Bacteria > Pseudomonadati > Pseudomonadota > Gammaproteobacteria > Pseudomonadales > Pseudomonadaceae > Pseudomonas > Pseudomonas sp. ACM7. The sequence continues at coordinate 1,124,262 of NZ_CP024866.1, forward strand.
AGCATGGCGGCGATGCCGATGGTGTAGAAAATCGACAGCGGGAAACGCTTCCACGCCGGACGGCCTTCGACCACGTCGTAGGCGGCGTTCATCGCGCTCATCATCAGCCGTACACCGGCGGACGCGGTCCATAGGGCAATCACGATACCGATCGACAGCAAGCCCCCCTTGGATTGCTGGAGCTGGTCGATGACCGGGTTCACCTGCTCCAGCGCCTGGGGCGGCAGGACCAGTTCCGATTGCAGGCGCAGCCAGGAGAAGAAGTCCGGCAGGTGCAGGAAACCGATCAGGGCGATCAGGAACAGAATAAAGGGGAACAGAGAGAACAGCATCTGATAGGCCAGCGCCGAGGCATAGGTCGACATCTCGTCGTCGACGAACTCGGTGATCGTGCGCACCATGACACGGTGCAGGCGCAGACCTTTCATGTGTGGGAAAAACATTAGCGTCTCCTTTCGCCGCAAAAAGGTTGAAGTCGTGGCGACTCAGGGGCCGTTTTCTACATCAAAGTAGCCTACTTGGCGAGTTTGAAACAATTTCCTTGTACAAGTTCAGGCTGACACAAAAACGGCCATCCGCGGATGGCCGTTTTTTACGCTCATCAAAGACCGGATCACGCCTTGTCGATGCCTTTCTTGATCGCGTCTTTGGCTTTGCCAACCGCTTGCTGGGCTTCGCCTTTCCTTTCCTGCACCACGCCTTCGGTGCGCATTTTGTCGTTGCCGGTTGCCTTGCCGACGCCTTGTTTGACGTTGCCGACTGCTTCGTTGGCCAAGCCTTTTGCTTTATCGCCAGTGCTGCTCATGGTGTTTCTCCTGTGAACAATTGAACGAGAAAAGTCGTTACACAAGGTTGACCGGAGGCGTTTGCGCGGAGTTTCATTTATTTTCATGGCGACATTTCATCGTTCAGTGCAGGTTGGGCTTTATGTTTGCCGACCAACCCCCGAGAATGCGCAACGAATTCAGGCCATGGCGCTGAAGATCCAATCCCGTAGGAATGTTATGAAACTCGATAAAAAGCAGGCCATTGCCCGCAGAAACCAGGAACTTGGCGGTGCTGTGCTTGGCGTCAACAACTGCCACTTCACCGAATTGAACCGTAACCGCAACATCTGGTGGTTCGATATTCCGGTCGCGCGCCTGGCCATTGGTCAGTACGAGTGGGTTCACCTGCTGATGCACACCCCGGATACCGACGAACTGCTGCACCTGAAAGTGCCGACGGTATTCCTGCGGGAGAAGCTCGAAGGACTGGTGGTGCGCAACGAAGGTAAACGCAAAGCAGCCTTGAGCCTGGAACTGAGCGCCGACAAGGACTCGTACCTCCAGGACATGCGTCCGGCGGGCACCAACGTCAATTTCGCGCAGTTCCGCCTGTAACAGCAAAAGCTAAAAGCTTCGCGAGCAAGCCCGCTCCCACACTCGATCGCATTCCTTCTTGAAGAACCCGGTTAAATGTGGGAGCGGGCTTGCTCCGGGCGGCGTTCCGACGAAGGCGGCCTGACAGGCGCTGAAAATATCCTGACCAAAAACAAACGCCCCGCATCTGCGGGGCTTTTGTTTGTTACGCGCTTACCTTCTTGACGCCGAGCTTCTTCAGCTCTTCGTCGCGTAACTCGCGGCGCAGGATCTTACCGACGTTGGTGGTCGGCAGCGCGTCGCGGAACTCCACGGAGCGCGGAACCTTGTAGCCGGTGACGTTGGCGCGCATGTGCTCCATCACTTGCTCTTTGGTCAGCGTCACGCCCGGTTTGGCGACGATGAAGATCTTGATCGCCTCGCCCGACTTCTCGTCCGGCACACCGATGGCTGCGCATTGCAGCACGCCCGGCAGGGTCGCGAGCACGTCTTCCAGTTCGTTCGGGTACACGTTGAAACCGGAGACCAGAATCATGTCTTTCTTGCGATCGACAATGCGCATGTAACCGTCAGGCTGGATCAGCGCGATGTCACCGGTCTTCAACCAGCCTTCGCTGTCGAGGATTTCATCGGTGGCGTCCTGACGCTGCCAGTAACCCTTCATCACTTGCGGACCTTTCACACACAGCTCGCCGATGTCGCCTAACGGCTGTTCAACGCCGGCATCGTCGATGACTTTGCACAGGGTCGACGGAACCGGAATACCGATGGTGCCGATCTGGATGTTCTGGATTGGATTGACGGTGGCCACCGGGCTGGTTTCGGTCATGCCGTAACCTTCGCAGATGGCGCAACCGGTGACCGCTTTCCAGCGCTCGGCCGCGGCCAGTTGCAGGGCCATGCCACCGGACAGGGTGACTTTCAGTGCAGAGAAATCCAGCTTGCGGAAGCCTTCGTTGTTGCACAAGGCGACAAACAGCGTATTGAGCCCGACGAAACCGCTGAACTTCCACTTCGACAGTTCCTTGACCATCGCCGTCAAATCGCGCGGGTTGCTGATCAGGATGTTGTGGTTGCCGATCAGCATCATCGCCATGCAATGAAAGGTGAAGGCATAGATGTGGTACAGCGGCAGCGGCGTGATCAGGACCTCGCAACCTTCATTGAGGTTGGAACCCATCAGCGCCTTGCACTGCAGCATGTTCGCCACCAGGTTGCGGTGGGTCAGCATCGCGCCCTTGGCCACGCCGGTGGTGCCGCCGGTGTATTGCAGCACGGCAACGTCGCTGCTGGCCGGGTTGGCTTCAGCCACTGGCTGACCATGGCCCTTGCTCAATACGTCGTTGAACTTGATGGCCTTGGGCAAGTGATACGCCGGGACCATCTTCTTCACGTATTTGATGACGCTGTTGACCAGCAGACGCTTGAGCGGCGACAGCAGGTCGGCCACTTCGGTGACGATCACGTGCTTGACGCCGGTTTTCGGCACGACGAGCTGGGCCAGGTGCGCCATGTTGGCCAGGCAGACCAGAGCTTTGGCACCGGAGTCGTTGAATTGGTGTTCCATTTCCCGCGCGGTGTACAGCGGGTTGGTGTTGACCACGATCAGCCCGGCGCGGATGGCACCGAAGACGGCGACCGGGTACTGCAACACGTTGGGCAGCTGCACGGCGATTCGATCGCCCGGCTGCAAGTCGGTATGCTGTTGCAGGTACGCGGCAAAGGCACCGGACAATTCGTACAGTTCACCGTAGGTGATTGTCTTGCCCAGGTTGCTGAACGCCGGTTTGTCGGCAAAGCGTTGGCAGGACTGCTTCAACACCGCCTGAATATTCGGATACTCGTCCGGATTGATGTCGGCAGCAATCCCGGCAGGGTACTTATCCTTCCAAAAGTCTTCGATCATGGAAGCCCACTCCTCAGCAACGCGAATTCATCACCGCATTTGATGCGATTATTATTGGTGTGTGTTTGTTGGTGAGTCTGGCTATTTACATAGGCCGAGAAGTCACAAAGCGCGCCGAGAGTAGCAGCTTTGCCAAGGGCCGACCAGAGCCAAAAGCCGCCTCTACAGTCACTTTAATGACTCAAGAATAGCAAGCAGTCATTTTAGAGCAAAAATTCTATACAACTTTCAAACCCCCATAAATACGGGGCTTAAAAGCAAAAGATCGCAGCCTTCGGCAGCTCCTACAAAGGAATGCGATCCCCTGTAGGAGCTGCCGAAGGCTGCGATCTTTTGGCAGCACCTCGGTCTACGACCGGTTACGCGATATCACGCAACTCCCGCCGCAATATCTTGCCCACCGGCGTCATCGGCAACGACTCACGCAAGACGATGTGCTTGGGCACTTTGTACGCCGTGAAGTTTTCCTTGCAGTAAGCCTTCAGCTCTTCAAGGCTGACACCCGTTTCACGGGCCACCACAAACAGCTTCACCGCCTCCCCCGAACGCTCGTCCGGCACACCGATCACTGCGCAGTTGGCGACTTTCGGGTGAGCCATGACCACGTCTTCGATTTCGTTCGGGTACACGTTGAAGCCCGAGACGATGATCATGTCTTTCTTGCGATCGACGATGCGCACAAATCCGTCCGGGTCGATCACCGCGATGTCGCCCGACTTGAACCAGCCTTCGGCATCCAGCACTTCGGCGGTGGCTTCGGGTTTCTGCCAGTAGCCCTTCATGATCTGCGGGCCCTTGATGCACAGTTCGCCGCGCTCGCCCAGCGCCTGCTCGACGCCTTCATCGTTGATGACCTTCAGCGTGGTGCCCGGCACCGGCAGGCCGACTGTACCGAGGCGCGACTTGTCGCCGTACGGGTTGGTGCAGGCCACCGGCGAGGTTTCGGTCAGGCCGTAACCTTCGGTGATGCGGCAACCGGTGAGCTGTTCCCAGCGCTCGGCGGTAGCCTTGACCAGCGCGGTGCCGCCGGAGTTGGTGAGTTTGAGGCTGGAGAAATCCAGGGTCTTGAAGTCCGGATGGTCCATCAGTGCGACGAACAGCGTGTTGAGCCCCAGCAGCGCCGAGAACCGCCAGTTCTTCAGCTCCTTGATGAAGCCGCCGATGTCCCGCGGATTGGTGATCAGCACGTTGTGGTTGCCTGAAACCATCATGCACATGCAATTCGCGGTGAACGCATAGATGTGGTACAGCGGCAGCGGCGCGACCATGACCTCTTGCCCTTCGCGCAACAGCGGCTGGCCGTCATTGCCGAACTGCTCCAGGCACGCCCGCACTTGCTGCATGTTGGCCACCAGGTTGCCGTGGGTCAGCATCGCGCCCTTGGCCAGGCCGGTGGTGCCGCCGGTGTATTGCAGCACGGCGATGTCGTCGAGCCCGACTTTCAGCGGCTTGATGCCCAGGCCCCGACCCAGGCGCAACGCGCTCTTGAAGGAAATGGCCTGGGGCAACGAATACGCTGGCACCATCTTCTTGACCTTGCTCACCATTGTATTGACCAGCCAGCCCTTGGCGGCGGGCATCAGGTCGCCCATCTTCGCTTCGATCAGGTACTGGATGTCGGTGTCGGGCAGCACTTCCTGGACTTTTTGCCCAAACATGTTCAGGTAAACCAGCGCCCGGGCACCGGAGTCCTTGAACTGATGACGCATCTCCCGCGCGGTGTACAGCGGGTTGGTGTTGACCACGATCAGCCCGGCGCGCAAGGCACCGAACACGGCAATCGGGTAATGCAGGACGTTGGGCATCTGCACCGCAATGCGATCCCCTGGCACCAGGTCGGTGTGGGCTTGCAGGTAACCGGCGAACGCTGCGCTGTAGCGTTCCAGTTCGGCGTAGGTCAGGGTGACGCCCATGTTGCTGAATGCCGGGCGGTCAGCAAATTTCTTGCAGGAACGCTCGAACACCTCGATCACCGACTTATAGGCCCCTTGATCGATATCCAGGGGCACGCCGGCCGGGCGTTTGTCATTCCAGAAATCAGGTTGCATTGTTCTTGTCCTCTTTACCTGAACCTATCCGGGGCCGCTTTTCTGTCCTTCTTCAAAACTAAAGAGCGAAAAAGCGGGGCTCCACGGACACTAGCAGCTATGGCGAATCAGGCAAATATGCGCACGGTCGACATTGATCGTGTGAATCTTGCTGCCGTGGCGTGGCCTGATCAGACGGCACGCTTTGGATGCGCTATACAATGCAACGACGCCCATGCCACATGCAGCCCTATGCAAAGGAACCGCCATGATCCACGACACTTTCTGGCTGACCGCGAGCGACCGCAGTCGCCTCTTCGTCAACCAGTGGCTGCCCGCCGCGCCTTTAAAAGCAGTGATCCTGCTGGCCCACGGCATGGCGGAACACAGTGGCCGCTACGCCCGTCTGGCGGAAAAACTCTGTGCTCAGGGTTACGGCGTCTACGCGCCGGACCTGCGTGGACATGGCAAAACTGCCGAAAACGGGACACTGGGTCATTTCGCCGACGATGACGGTTGGTGCAAGGTGGTCGGCGACCTGGCGAGCCTCAACCAGCACATCGGCCAACAACATCCGGGAATGCCGATTGTGTTGCTCGGTCACAGCATGGGCAGCTACATCGCCCAGGCTTATCTGCTGCATCACAGCGCCAGCCTGCACGGGGCCGTTCTCAGCGGGTCGAACTTCCAACCGGTGGCGCTCTATCTCGCGGCGCGACAGATTGCGCGATTAGAACGTTTGCGCCAGGGCCCGAAGGGTCGCAGCGCGCTGATCGAATGGCTGTCGTTCGGTTCGTACAACAAGAAATTCAAACCGGTACGCACGCGGTTCGACTGGCTCAGTCGCGATCCGGCGGAGGTCGATCTGTACGCCAACGACCCGCTCTGCGGCTTTCGCTGCACCAATCAGCTGTGGATCGATTTGCTCGGTGGGTTGCAGCAAATCAGCAAAGCGTCCAATCTCGCTCAGATTGATCCGGGCCTGCCGTTGCTGGTCATCGGCGGTGAATGTGATCCGGTGAGCGAAGGCGAGCGTCTGAAAGATCTGGCCGATGCGCTGCGCGCGGCCGGCAGCCAGAGCCTGCAACTGACGATTTACCCGCAGGCACGGCATGAACTGTTCAACGAGAGCAACCGCGATGAAGTGATCAATGACGTGTTGAGCTGGATCGCCCAGGCACTGAGCCACCGTCGGCCACCCAGATCGGAATAGTTTTTTTGAATTTATTTATTCGTGACAGGAATTGAAACAGATGACCCAGGTTACCAACACCCCTTACGAGGCCCTTGAAGTCGGCCAGACCGCCAGCTACAGCAAGACGGTCGAAGAGCGCGACATTCAGTTGTTCGCCGCGATGTCCGGCGATCACAACCCGGTGCACCTGGACGCTGAATTCGCCGCCGGCACCATGTTCAAGGAGCGCATCGCTCACGGCATGTTCAGCGGTGCGCTGATCAGCGCTGCCGTTGCCTGCGAGTTGCCTGGGCCGGGGACTATTTATATCGGTCAGCAGATGAGCTTTCAGAAGCCGGTGAAAATTGGCGACACGCTGACCGTGCGTCTGGAGATTCTCGAGAAGCTGCCGAAGTTTCGTGTGCGGATTGCCACTCGCGTGTTTAACCAGCGTGATGAGTTGGTAGTGGATGGTGAGGCGGAGATTCTGGCGCCGCGTAAGCAACAGACGGTGACGTTGCCTAAGCTGCCGGCAATCAGCATCGGCTGATTGCCTTAAAAGATCGCAGCCTCGTTTCACTCGACAGCTCCTACAGGGTTTTGCGATACCTGTAGGAGCTGTCGAGTGGAACGAGGCTGGGATCTTTTGAACTTAATGCCCCTCCTGCACCTGCACACTCGCCGTCATCCCCGAACTCAAATTCATCCCCTCCGGCAACTTATCAATCTTGATCCGTACCGGAATCCGCTGCGCCAGCCTCACCCAGTTAAACGTCGGCTCGACCTCTGCCAGCAACTGCCCGTCCGGCGTGGTATTGCGATCGGTAATCCCGCGGCTGATGCTTTCGACATGTCCCTGCAATGCCTCCCCCGCACTCATCAACCAGACCTTCACCGGATCGCCGACACGAATCCGTGGCAGCTTGGTTTCTTCGAAATACGCCTGCACATAGAAAGTCGAATCGTCGATCAACGCCATCACCGATTGCCCGGCATTCACGTAGTTGCCTTCGGCCAGACGCAAGTTGGTGATGTGACCGCTGCGTGGCGCATGGACCTGACTACGGGCGAGATTGAGTTCCGCAACCTTGGCTTCGGCCTGGGCTTCACGCAGTTCGCCACGGGCGATGCCGGCGTTGATTTGCGCGTTCTCGCGTAGCTCGGCACTGATGGCCTGCGGCCCGAGGGCTGCGCGGCGACTGGCTTCGCGTTCGCGCAGATTGAGTTGTTGTTGCCGGGTCTGCACCACCGCTTGAGCTTTCTCCAGCGCCGCTTCGAAACGGTCGCGATCAATGCTCAGCAATAAATCGCCAGCCTTGACCTGCTGGTTATCAAAAGCCTTGAGCTCACGCACCCAACCCGAGACGTCCGGGGCGATCACCACCACGTCGGCGCGGATCCGCGCATCCCGAGTCCAAGGCGTGAGCATGTAGTACTGCCACAAATGGAAGCCGGCAAAGATCGCCGCCGCCACCAGGCACAAGGTCACCGCGACACGTATCGGTGTACGCATTTTCAACTCCTTATAAAGGTCCGAGGACGACGGTGATCAAGGTCAATACACAGACGTACAAGGCGCAATCAAACAACGCTTCGTGCCAGATCCAGCGGCCCACCGGCGTCAGGCGCAAAAGCATGCGCAAGGCTCCAGTGACGAGCAGCGCCAGCAGCACATAAATCAGAAACGGACTGAGCAGCACACCACCCACCGACCACTCACGCAAGCCCATGGCTTTGCTCCTGTTGACGGCACCAGGCGCGCCAGCTGCTTTGCAATTGCAGCACCGCGCCTTGGGCCAGTTTCACCGCATCGCTGGGGGGCAATGCGTACAAGGTCTTCAAGAACTCTTCGCTCGGCTGCGCCAACGCCTCGGCGCGACTGCCGGCCGGGCCTTGCTCGAGGATTTTTTCCAGCTGTTCGAGATAACGCCGCTGAGGCGCACTGACCGGTGCCTGCGCCACCGCCAGACTCAAACGCAAATGCAGCAATTCGTCGCCGATGTCCAGGCCGAGCAGGCCATCGTCCCAGCGACTGCGCGCCGGTTCCGGCAACTCGGGGTAATGTCGCGCCAATTGCAGCAAGCGGTCGGCCATGCGCCCGCCAAACCAGCTTTCGGCACCGCGCAGATTACGCCGGGTCAGACGCACCAGATCGTCGAGGGTCGCCGCCAGCAAACGTCGGCCATGCCACGTCGGGTTGCGCAGGATCAACAAATGGAACGCCAGCACTGCGGCGCCGACACCGACCACGATGGATTGAGCGCTGTTGAAGAACGTCGCGACATCAAATTTCATCGCATTGAGCGGCGAGACCAGCACGATGAAGTGCAGACAAAATGAGGTGGCCGTCGCACCGATCTGCGGTTTGGCCATGCCCAGCGCACCGAGGAACAACGGCACGCCCATGCCCATGCACAGCAACGCAAAACCACTCCATTGCGGCAGCAGAATCTGCCCGACGATAAACGCGGCCGGAATGGCCAGGAAGATCCCGCGCATAAAACTCATGCCTATCTGGGCGCCATTCTCGCGGCTGGCAAACAGACTACACACCACGCACGTCAACAGCAGCGCGCCGGAGGCGGCGGGCCAGGCGGTCGCCAACCAGAAGCACGAGACCACCAGAAACGCCAGCGCACTGCGGGTACCGAACATCAGCGCCAATGACAGGTCGCGGTGTGGTGTCAGGGTTCTCGGTGGATCGACCGTTTCCTTGCCCTCCTCAACGGCGTTCAACGCGGCGCTGGCCGCCATGGCGGTATCGAGCAACAAGGTGAAGCGGGCCAGGCAGTAACTCTGTGCGCAGCTGATGTGCGGGTCGTGGGAAGCGTCGAGCAACCTCGGCCGCAGCGCTTGCAGGGTCGCGGTATCCGGGCTGTTGAGCGCCTCTTGAACCTCGGTCATCCAGGGCAACAGTTGCTCGGCTTCCTGGGGTTCCAATTGCTTCCACTGACGACGCGCCGAACGGGCGATGCGCAGCAGCATCAACAGCTTTTGGCTCAAGCCGCTGATCGCGCGTGCTCGTTGCCGCCCCAGGCTTCCTTCAAACCAGGCATGCTCGCGCTGGGCATCGACGGCGACGATTCTCCCGAGGATTTCCAGCAAGCCTTTACGCGCCTGACCATCACCGGCCAGGGTCGCACGCGCGGCGTTCATCCCACTTTGCCAGGCTGCCCGCGCCTGATCCGCCAGTTGCCGTTCGACCCGCATCGGCCAGAGCAGCGCACTGGCAGCGGTGGCGCAAAGAATGCCCAGGCAGATTTCCGTGCAGCGAGCCACGGCTTGATCGAACACCGTCAGCGGATGAGTAATGGCCGGCAGCGCGATGATCGCCACCGTGTAACCGGCCAGCACGAACGAATAGGACCAGGCGCTGCGCAGCAAGGTCGAACTCGCCGTACACAGCCCCAGCCATAACGCCAAGGCCAACAAAAACAGCCAAGGCGTCTGGGCAAACAACCCCATGAACACCACCGACATGATCGTCCCGACCAGCGTCCCCAGCAACCGCGCCAGGCCCTTCTGCACCACCATCCCGGACAAGGGCTGGGCGACGATGAACGCCGTCATCAACGCCCAGGCCGGTTGCTCCAGGCCCCAGCGTAATGCCAGCCACAGCGCCAGGCCGCCGCCGATCAACGTTTTGATCGCGAACTGTAAGGCGCGGCGGTCAGGCGCAAACAAAGCCTGCAAGGTGATAGGCACGTAAAGCTCTCTTGGAAAGACGATTTAACGGTAGGAGCTGCCGAAGGCTGCGATCTTTTGATCTTTTGATCTTGCTGTCCGGCGACCTCTATACCGTCAAAAGATCGCAGCCTTCGGCAGCTCCTACAAGGCTAATTTCATCGTTGAACGCCAGACACAAAAAAACGCCAGACTGGCTGGCGTTTTTGACAGACAACGAACGCTTACGAGCGTGCGCGAGCCTGGTTACGCAGGGCTTTTACCTGATCGTGATTGCGTTGCACGCCGTGGTACTGACGCTCAACCAGGTCACGAATGCCCACCAGGTTGTGTTTGTTGATTTTTTCGATGGCTTCTTTGTAAGCCTTCAGTGCATGGTCTTCACCCCGTTCGGCTTCGTTCAGCACGGCCTCTTCATCCTTGCCGGTGAACATCGCTTTCACGTCGACCCAGCGACGGTGCAAGTCACCGCTGACACTGGTGGAGGTTTCCGGATCGCCGCCCAGCGAACGCACCTGCGCTTGCAGTTCGGAAGCCGCAGTGGCGCAGTCGGCGGAACGCTGCATGAACAGGGATTTCAGTTCTGGGTGTTTGATGTCTTCAGCGCAAGTCTTGAACCCTTCCTGACCGTCTTTACTGGTTTCAATCAGGTCGTTGAGTACAGAGATGGCTTCTTTATTCATGTCGGTCATTTTCAATTCCTCGCGGGTTGATGAAAGATGCAATAGGTGTTGCATCCCGCATGCCAGCTTTGAATTGGTAAGTTATTCCTTAAATTTCAATTGCTTATCGATTAACGCGAAAACTGTATCCGCTTTATTTGCATGATCTGTCATTTGGCCTGCATGCAGAATGCCTGTATTTTCCAGACTGTTTGAATCAAGACGACTGACTGATGAACCCTGAAAAGCTCGAACTGCTGGTCACCCGTGAAATGCCCTTCGGCAAATACAAGGGCCGGATCATTGCCGACCTCCCCGGCCCATACCTGAACTGGTTCGCTCGGGAAGGTTTCCCCCATGGCGAACTCGGCGGCTTGCTGGCCTTGATGCAGGAAATCGATCACAACGGCCTGTCGGAGCTGCTCGAACCGCTACGCGCCAAACATGGCAAACCCGCCCCTCGCCATTGACCCGACACCCAGACCTGGCCCCTGATTGAGTAGCCCATGCCCGATAACACCCGCCGCGCCCGTGACGAAGCTTTCTGGCGAACCTTTGCCGACCGATTTGCGGTTGAACCCGGCCCGGTCAACCTCGAAAACGGGTACTTCGGGCGCATGTCGCGCACGGTGGTCGAGGAGTATCAGCGCAACATCGAACTCATCAACCGCAGCAACTCGGTGCATGTGCGCCAACGCTTCGAACAGGGCGAAAGCCTGGAGATTCGCAAACAGCTCGCCGATCTGGTGGGCGTTCCCGCCGACACTGTCGCCCTCACCCGCAACGCTTCGGACGGTCTGCAATCGCTGATCCGCAACTACAACCGTCTGACGCCGGGCGATCAGGTGCTGATGTGTGATCTGGAGTACGACACGGTCAAAGGAGCCATGCGCTGGCTGGCACGTCATCGCGGTGTCGAAGTGATCGAGATCGAACACTCGCACCCCGCCAGTTTCGACAGTTTGCTGGCCACTTACCGCGAAGCTTTCGTGCGTTATCCGCGACTCAAACTGATGGCCCTGACTCACGTCACTCACCGTTCCGGGTTGGTGATGCCGGTGCAGGCCATTGCCGCAGCCGCCAGGGAACATGGCATCGACGTGATCCTTGATGGTGCCCATGCGCTCGGCCAGCTCGAGTTCAATCTCGATAAACTGGGCATCGCCTTTGCTGGCTACAACCTGCACAAATGGATCGGTGCACCGCTGACTCTGGGCTTCATTTATATCGCCCCCGAGCGCCTGGCCGACATCGATCCGGACATGGGCGAGATGCATTTCCCGGTCACCGATATTCGCGCCCGCACGCCGTACAGCACGCCCAACATCCCGGCGCTGCTGACCTTGCCGCTGGTGTTCGAGGAACATCGGGCCATGGGCGGTTCCGCCGCCAAGGGCGCTCGGCTCAATTACCTGCGCAACCGCTGGGTGAGCGCGGTACGCGAGTTGCCGGGGATCGAAGTCATGACCCCGGACGACCCGCGACTGTATTGCGGCATCACCTCGATGCGCTTTACCCGGCATGCAGATCAACAGGCGATGGTCGAGCGGCTGCTCAAGGACTACAACCTGTTTACCGTGGCGCGCAGTGGTGCCGCGAGTGGTCCGTGCATTCGCATAACCCCGGGGCTCACTACCACCGCTGCAGACATGGATCTACTGGCCCGGGCGTTGACCGAACTGCGCTGACGTCACACGGTGTGTTTGTCGAAGTCCTCGGGCTTGATCTGCGTCGATACCGCGAAGGTGTCGATGCCGATGGTCGTGTGCCCGAAGTAGCCGTCTTTATTCGAGTCTCGACTCAGGGTGTGAACGTTCAAGGTCGAAGCTTCGCCGCCCATGTTTTCATAGAAAAAGTCTTGATCGTTGGTCAGCGGTGAAACGGCTCGACCGCGGTACTCCCTGGCGTTGAGTACCGAGCGCGAGGCCACCTCGGGAAAGTAGAGCTGACCGACCCAGGCGACATGCCGCTCTTCCAGGTAGTTGTTGCCTTCCATAATGCGTACCACGACATGAACGTGCAGGGCACGGCCGGCGTAGAACCCCGGATAGATCGTGGTAAACCGCACGATGCCGTTCTTGTCCGTAAATTGCCCGCCACGCAAGTAAGTGTCGTCGTCGGTGCGCGGGATCGAACCTATGTCGCCAACGTCGACTTCCTTGTCTGGATTGACCTTGCTCCAACCCGAATACGCCCCGCGTGCATTGCAATGCCAGATATCCACCAGAGCGTCCGTCACCGGTTGCCCCGTCATGGCATCGACGATCGTCAGCCTCAGCACCAAGGGGATGCCATCCATGCCTTCGCTGATGTTTCGTCTGATCAATTTCGGATTTCGGAAATAAGGACCCGCGATCTGTTCGGGTGAAAGCAGGTAAACCGCTGGCTGGGGTGAAACCGGAGTGTTGTCGTCCATGACGTTCTCTCTTCCATAAGATGAACGCAGGTTAACGCTGGTCGAGCAGCGAGATGCGGTAACTATGTATCGCATGATGTCGATCTGTAGCAGCTGCCGAGCTTGCGAGGCTGCGTTCGGCTGCGTAGCAGTCGTGAATCCGGCTTACGCGGTCTGCCTGACGTACCGCAATCTCTGGTTTTACGACTGCTACGCAGCCGAACGCAGCCTCGCAGGCTCGGCAGCTGCTACAAAGAGCGAGTCGACAGCCAAAAGGGGTTTCACCGGGCAAAAAAAAACGGTGCACCGACCAAGCGCACCGTAAAGCCGTAGAACACACAACGAAGTGTTTGGTAAAGCCGATCAGTCCAGCAGCGCCAATGCCTCGGCGGTGCATTCCTGAATGCGGGCCCAGTCGCCGTTCTTGATCCACTCGGGATCAAGCATCCAACTACCGCCCACGCACATCACGTTTTTCAACGCCATGTAGCTCTTGATGTTGGCCGGGCTGACGCCGCCAGTCGGGCAGAATTTCACTTCGCCAAACGGGCCGCCGAGGGCTTTGATAGCCGCGACGCCGCCGCTGACTTCCGCCGGGAACAGCTTGAAGCGGCGATAACCCAGGCCGTAGCCTTCCATGATGCCGGAGGCGTTGCTGATGCCTGGCAACAGCGGAATCGGGCTGTTGACGCTGGCTTCCAGCAAATCACGGGTGATGCCCGGCGTGACAATGAACTGCGAACCGGCCGCTTCGGCAGCCGCCAGCATGTTGCGATCCAGCACAGTGCCAGCACCGGTCACCAGTTCCGGACGCTGCTCGCGCAGAATCTGGATAGCCTTGAGGCCGAACTGTGAACGAAGGGTCACTTCCAGGGCTGTCAGGCCACCGGCCGCGAGGGCGTCGGCCAGCGGCAGGATGTCCTGCTCGCGAGCGATGGTAATCACCGGCAGGATCCGCGCCTTGGCGCAGAGGCTGTCGATCAGGGCAACTTTGTCCGCCATGGAAACGGTCGGGGATGGGGTTGTCATAGCGGCTGTTCCTTGGCTCATGGGCACCAGTAAATCTCTAACGTAGGTTGCAGAAACGCGCGAATCGGCATGGCGGCGACATCGTCACCGGCCAATGCGGCACTCAAGGTGGTCAGCTTGGACTGACCGGAAATCGATAGAACGGTGGTCTTGGCCGAGGCCAGCAGCGCGCGACTCATGGTCAGGCGCTGATGCGGCACGGTCGGCGCCAGCATCGGCCAGCAGCGACGGCTGCCGTCGACTTTCAAGGCATCGGCCAGGTTCGGGCTGTTGGGGAACAGCGAGGCGGTGTGACCGTCGTCGCCCATGCCAAGTATCAGCACGTCGATCGGCGGCAACTCCGCGAGCAAGCGATCCGCCTGTTCGGCCGCCAGTTCAAGGTTGGCCGTGGCGCTGTACAGACTCAGAAACTGAGCCTTGGCCACCGGGCCTTGCAACAGGTAACGCTTGAGCAGACCGGCATTGCTGTCGACATGCTCTACCGGCACCCAGCGCTCGTCGGCCAGGGTGACGACAACCTTGGACCAGTCCAGCGTCTGCTTGGCCAGGTGCTGGAAAAACGCCACCGGGCTGCGCCCACCGGAAACCACCAGGGTTGCGGTGCCGCGCGCGTCGATCGCGTCACTCAGTTGCTTGGCCACATTCAGCGCCAGGCCTTCGGCCAGCAGCACCGGGCTCTTGAACTCATGGGCGCTGACGCCCTGAGGCAGTTTCAATTCAGATATCGCCATACCACGACCTCCCATCCCGCGTGATCAATGCAATGGAGCTCATCGGCCCCCAGGACCCGGCCGCGTACGGCTTGGGCGCATCACCGGATTTTTTCCACCCGGCGATCAGCTGGTCACACCACTTCCACGCGGCTTCGATTTCATCTTTACGGACAAACAGGTTCTGATTGCCGCGCATCACTTCCAGCAACAACCGCTCGTAGGCATCGGGAATCCGTGCGCTGCGATAAGTGTCGGAAAAATTCAGCTGCAACGGACCGCTGCGCAGCTGCATGCCCTTGTCCAGGCCTTGTTCTTTGGTCATCACGCGCAAGGAAATGCCTTCGTCCGGTTGCAGGCGGATAATCAGCTTGTTGCTGATTTGCAGGCGCTGCTCGGGAGCAAAGATGTAGTGGGACGGTTCCTTGAAGTGGATGACGATCTGCGACAGCTTCTGCGGCATGCGCTTGCCGGTACGCAGGTAAAACGGCACGCCGGCCCAACGCCAGTTGCGGATATCGGCACGCAGCGCAACGAAGGTTTCGGTGTCGCTCTGGGTGTTGGAGTTAGGCTCTTCCAGGTAACCGGGGACCGGTTTTCCTTCGCTGTAGCCGGCGATGTACTGGCCGCGCACGACCTGAGTGGTCAGCCCTTCCGGGCTGATCGGCGCCAGCGCCTTGAGCACTTTGACTTTCTCGTCACGGATGCTGTCGGCGGACAGGTCGGCCGGCGGGTCCATGGCGATCAGGCAGAGCAGTTGCAGCAGGTGATTCTGGATCATGTCCCGCAGCTGGCCGGCCTTGTCGAAGTAACCCCAGCGACCTTCGATCCCGACCTTCTCGGCCACGGTGATTTCCACGTGGGAGATATAGTTCTGGTTCCACTGGGTTTCGAACAGGCTGTTGGCGAAACGCAGGGCGATCAGGTTCTGGACGGTTTCTTTGCCCAGGTAGTGGTCGATGCGGTAGGTGCGGTTCTCCGGGAAGAACTGCGCCACGGCGTCGTTAACCTTGCGCGAGGATTCCAGGTCCGAACCGATGGGTTTTTCCAGCACCACGCGGGTGTTTTCGGTCAGGCCGACCTTCGACAGGTTCTCGCAGATCGCGCCGTAAACGGCGGCCGGTGTCGCGAAGTAGGCAATCACCCGCTGGGCGCTGCCAGCCATTTCGGCCAGGGCGACGTAATCGTCAGCCTTGAGGAAGTCGACGTGCAGATAACTCAGGCGGGCCAGGAAGCGTTCCACCACAGCTTCGTCCAGCTCTTTGGCGCCGACGTAGCGGCGCAGCTCGGAGGCGATGAACGCCAAATGTTGCTGCTCGCTGCCAGGCTCACGGGCCAGCGCGATAATTCGCGTGTCCTCGTGCAACAGGCCTGCGCCATCGAGCTGATAAAGGGCAGGAAACAGCTTGCGCAGGGCCAGATCGCCGAGGGCGCCGAACAAGGCAAAGGTGCACGGTTCAACCGTAATCGAAGGCATGATGTTTGTTCTTTTATCAAGTTAAGCTACAAATACCTTTTTTCAAGGCATCACTCAAGGGAAAATGTAGTAATAACCACAACATTTTCGCAAAATACAGATTCCGAGTGGTGGACGGTCGGAGCCATCAGTAGGATAGGCCACCGTTACGGGCCCGATCAAAGTCCCAATTTGCATAGCCGGGGCCCTTATTTGCATTGCTCTCATGTTTGCGGAGCTAAGGAACATATATGGACCGCGTGCGAAATTTACTGGAACAGATCCAGAATCGCCTTGAAGACCTGAACAAGGCAGAACGCAAAGTCGCCGAAGTGATCCTGCTCAACCCGCAGCAGGCCACCCGGTTCAGCATCGCCGCGCTCGCCCAGGCCTCAAAGGTCAGCGAGCCGACGGTCAACCGTTTCTGCCGTTCGTTCGGCGTCAGCGGCTACCCGGAACTCAAGCTTCAATTGGCCCAGAGCCTGGCCAGTGGCGCGGCATATGTCAGCCGTGCGGTCGAGGCCGACGACAATCCGGAGGCGTACACCACGAAGATTTTCGGCAGCGCCATCGCCTCGCTGGACAGTGCCTTGCAGGCGCTTGACCCGAACCTGATCAGCCGCGCTGTCGACCTGTTGATCCAGGCCCGGCAGATCCACTTCTTCGGCCTCGGCGCCTCGGCCCCGGTGGCGCTGGATGCGCAGCACAAGTTCTTCCGCTTCAACCTGGCGGTCACCGCCCACGCGGACGTGCTGATGCAGCGCATGATTGCGTCGGTGGCGCACACCGGCGAGTTGTTCGTGATCATTTCCTACACCGGCCGTACCCGCGAACTGGTGGAAGTGGCGCGTATTGCCCGGGAAAACGGTGCTTCGGTACTGGGCCTGACGGCCGAGGGCTCGCCACTGGCCAAGGCCAGCACGTTGAGCCTGAACATTCCGCTGCCGGAAGACACCGACATCTATATGCCGATGACGTCGCGGATCATTCAGTTGACCGTGCTGGATGTGCTGGCGACCGGCATGACTTTGCGCCGCGGTGTGGATTTCCAGCCGCATTTGCGCAAGATCAAGGAAAGTCTGAATGCCAGTCGGTATCCGATTGGGGATGAGTTTAATTAAAAAGATCGCAGCCTCGCTTCGCTCGACAGCGCCTACAGGTTTACACGATCCCTTGTAGGATCTGTCGAGTGAAACGAGGCTGCGATCTTTTGATCTTACGCCCCGACCCGCGCCTGCAAACTCAAATGCGCCCTCTCCCCCGGCGCCAGGCTCAGGCTATCGGTCCCGCCGCTCGCGGCTTCAACACACACAAACTCCGAAATCTCATTCCAGCTCACCCCCAGCAACGGCCGCGAGCCCGGATGCCAAACCACCGTGTCCGCATGGTCGCCGGTATCGATGCACAACTCGCGCTGCCAGGCGTGGTCCTTGAGCTGTAATTCGCCGTCATGCTGGAACACCCGCTGACAGCCACCCTCTACCCGCAACTCGCCTTCCTGATGACAAATCTGACGGTTCAACTGGTCGTAACCCTGTGCCCCGTCGAGGCCAGACAGCGCTACCTCACCGACATCGCCAATACGCCAATACGCATGCAACGCCTGACTCAATTGGCACGGCAGGCTGTCCTGATGCTCGGTACTCAGGCGCAACTCCATGCGTTCGCCCAAGTGCGCGTGCAGGTCCACTTGCCAGTCACACAACTGAAGTTGCCAGTGCAAGCGCACGCCATCGTCATCAGTGCTGCTGTCCAGCAGCTTCCAGTCGATCAACCGTGCCCAGCCATGGGACGGCCAGGCATTTTCGCTCGGATGACGGCCATACCACGGCCAGCACACCGGAACGCCACCACGAATCGCGCCGACCTGCGGCCACTTCGCCGCGCACCAAAGCCAGGGTTTCTGGCCCTTTGGCTGGAAGTGCAGCAACTGCGCACCCTGCCGACTGAACACCGCCTGACACAGTGGATGGTCGATCACCAGCACGTCGCGCTTCTGATAGCGCTCCCACGCGAACACCGGACGTTCGCGCAAGGATTTGAAGAAGCGTTGTAGCGGATGCTCATGCATGTGCCACGGTCCTGAAAATCACCCGGGGTGCGCAGCCCCCAAAAAAAAGCGGACAGCCTGGGCTGTCCGCAAAAATGCGCACATAGAGAGGAGCTTATCGCAACAGCGTTAGAACACCGACTGAATTTTCAGGCCGGCGACCAGCGCGTTGTCGACTTCATCAACACCGCCCGGGTGAGTGATGTATTGCAGGTTAGGGCGCACGGTCAGCCAGTTGGTAACGTGGAAGCCGTAGTTGATCTCGTAGTTGTACTCGGTGGTACGCAGCGGCGAGAACAGTGGATCCTCGTACTCGGTAACACCATTGGAGGCGTTGACCAACTCAGCGTTTTTCTTCACGTCATCGTTGACATGGATACGGGCGAAACCGATTCCGACGTCATCTTTTGGACGTGCGTCGAACGGGCCTTTGTACACAAACATCAACGACTGGTAGTTGTCGACGAAGTTGGTGTCCTTGTCGTGAAAAGTGGCGTTGGCGGCAACGTTCAGACCGCGGGACGCGTCACCGTTGTGGCTGGTGAGTTGTTGCTGCGCAACGAACCAGTAGCCGTGTTTGCTATCGTGGCTGCGATAGGCGTTACCGCTGGTTGCAGCATCATTGCCGTTTTCATCCTTTCGGACGTCATCGGCATTGGCCGTGCTTTTGTAGTAACCGACACGGTATTCGCCCGGCAGGTTGTTAGGGTTAGGCAGCCAGACCAACTCGACCGGCAACACAGTGCCCGCAGTACCACTGCCGCTGAGCTTGAAGCCGTTACCGTGTTCCAGTTGCGACGGGTTCTGGTTGTAAGCACCGATCTGCGCATAGAACTCAGGCGAGATGTTGTACTTCACACGCACAGCAGCCTGCATGACCGGCCAGTTGTACCAGATGTTGGTGGCCCAGTTACCCGCCTGGGAACCGCAGAACGCCAGGTTCTGGAATTCGCACGGGAAGGTGTTGAAGTCTTCGCCTTCGCCGAAGTAACCGGCTTTGACGTCCAGTTTGCCGTCGAGGAACTGGTGCTTGACCCACAACTGGGTCAGACGGACCATATGGCCACGGCCGTAGACTTCCTGGGACGAACTCAAGGTGCCGGCACGCGGGTCGCCGACACGGTCATTGGAGATGTTCTGACCGTTACGGTTGGTGAACTGGATCTTGGCCTGGGTGTTATCCCAGCCCCACAGTTTTTGCAGGTCCAGCGCCACGCCCAGACCAAACTGGTCGGCGTAACGCGCGGTCTTGTCATCATTAAACCCGCCGTGGAGGTTGCCGCCCACTTCACCGACGTAGTCCATCTTGATGTCGATACCCTGCTCGATCAGCTTGGTCCGCTCGCCACCCCAATCACCGGTCATCCATTCGGAATCGGCGCTGAACGCGTCAGCCGCGTGCACGCTACCGGCCAACATCATTGCCGCAATGGCTGACAACTGGCAGATAAGCTGAGCGTTGTTGTTCTTCTTCATCCCTACATCCTCGTTTTATTGTTATTAACTGTTTTTATTTAACGCGGTTCACATCGGTGGCGGCGGAGGTCTCCATCCGTCGCGAATCCCCCTGTGGGAGCGGGCTTGCTCGCGAATGCGGTCTGACATTCAACAGGGATGTCGACTGATACACCGCCTTCGCGAGCAAGCCCGCTCCCACATTTGATCTTTATCTGCCTTTGAATTGGGCGACGTTGGCGCTGTGGCTCTCGGCTTTTGGCTGACCAGCCACCCCCAGGCGCTCACCGGTCTTGGCATCGAACAACAGCACTTTCGATGGATCGAATTGCAGGGTCAGGGTCTCGCCCACGGCCGGTGCAACGTCCGGCGCCAGACGGCAGCAGACTTTTGTTTCGTTGAGATTGACGAACACCAGGGTGTCGGGACCGGTCGGCTCGGTGACCTGGACTTCGGCGCGAATGATCGGCAAACCATTCGGCTCGCTGCCCGCCAAAACGATCTGTTCAGGACGCATGCCGAGGATCACTTCGCGGTCTTCAAGACCGGCGTCCTGCATGCCCAACGGCAATTCGCAGCGCGCCTGACCGCTATCAAGCAACGCCACCAGACGACCCTCCTTGCGCTGCAAACGCAGGGGGATGAAGTTCATCGGCGGCGACCCGATGAAGCTCGCCACGAACAGGTTGGCCGGGTTGTTGTAGATGTCTTTCGGCGTGCCGAATTGCTGAATGATCCCGTCCTTCATCACCGCCACTTTGTCGCCCAGGGTCATCGCTTCGATCTGGTCGTGGGTCACGTAGACCGTGGTGGTTTTCAGGCGCTGGTGCATCAGTTTCATTTCAGTGCGCATCTCGACGCGCAGCTTGGCGTCGAGGTTGGACAGCGGTTCGTCGAACAGGTAAATCTTCGGCCGCCGCGCCAAGGCACGGCCCATCGCCACGCGCTGTTGCTGACCACCGGAGAGCTGGCCGGGTTTGCGGTTGAGCAAATGTTCGATCTGCAGCAGCTTGGCTACCCGCGCCACTTCCGCTTCGATGTCGGCGGCGGGCATTTTGCGGATCTTCAAGCCAAAGGCGATGTTCTCGCGCACGCTCATGGTCGGGTACAGCGCGTAGGACTGGAACACCATGGCGATGTCCCGGTCTTTCGGGCTCATGCCGCTGACGTCCTGGTCACCGATCATGATCGCGCCGCCGGTGATGGTCTCCAGACCGGCGATGCAATTCATCAGGGTCGATTTGCCGCAACCCGAAGGTCCGACCAGGATCAGGAACTCACCGTCCTTGATCGACAGTTCGATGTTCTTGAGGGTGTCCGGCAGGCCGGGGCCATAGGTCTTGTTTACATTGCGAAGTTCGAGCGTAGCCATGATTACCCCTTGACTGCGCCGGCCGTCAGCCCGCGCACGAAATACTTGCCTGCGACCACATAGACCAGCAGGGTCGGCAGCCCGGCGATCATCGCCGCCGCCATATCAACGTTGTATTCCTTGGCCCCGGTACTGGTGTTGACCAAGTTGTTCAACGCCACCGTAATGGGTTGCGAGTCACCGCTGGAGAACACCACGCCGAACAGGAAGTCGTTCCAGATCTGGGTGAACTGCCAGATCAGGCAGACCATGATGATCGGGGTGGACATCGGCAGGATGATCAAGCGGAAGATGGTGAAGAAACCCGCGCCATCCAGCCGCGCCGCCTTCACCAGCGCATCGGGAACGCTGACATAGTAGTTACGGAAGAACAGCGTGGTGAACGCCAGGCCGTAGACCACGTGCACGAACACCAGGCCCGTGGTGGTGCTCGCCAGGCCCATCTTGCCGAGGGTGAACGAGGCCGGCAGCAGGACGGTCTGGAACGGCAGGAAGCAACCGAACAGCAGCAAACCGAAGAACAGTTGCGAGCCTCGGAAGCGCCACATCGACAGCACGTAGCCGTTCAGCGCACCGATGGCAGTGGAGATCATCACCGCCGGGACGGTGATCTTGATCGAGTTCCAGAAATACCCGTCGACAGTGCCCCAGGCCTTGACCCAGCCAATGCCGCTGACAACGGTCGGCCAGCTCAGCAGGTTGCCGGAGTTGATGTCTTCCGGCGTCTTGAAACTGGTCAACAGCATGACCACCAGCGGTATCAGGTAAAGGAATACGGCCAGGATCAGCACGCCGTAGATGGCGATGCGACTCAGGCTGATGGATGGTTTGGCAGCGAAACTAGTCATGACGCTTGGTCCTCAGCTCGGAGTACAGGTAAGGCACGATGATTGCGAGAATCGCACCGAGCATCAGAATCGCACTGGCCGAGCCCATGCCCATCTGGCCGCGACTGAAGGTGAAGGAATACATGAACATCGCAGGCAAGTCGGAGGAGTAACCCGGGCCACCGGCGGTCATTGCCGCCACCAGGTCGAAACTCTTGATCGCGATGTGGGCCAGGATCATCACCGCACTGAAGAACACCGGACGCAGGCTGGGCAACACCACTTTCAGGTAAATCCGCGGCATGCTCGCGCCATCGATCTGGGCGGCACGGATGATCGATTGATCAACGCCACGCAGGCCGGCGAGGAACATCGCCATGATAAAGCCCGAGGCTTGCCATACCGCAGCGATCACCAGGCAATACACCACGCGGTCCGGGTCAATCAGCCAGTCCAGGCGAAAGCCTTCCCAGCCCCAGTCACGCAGCAATTTGTCCAGGCCCATGCCCGGGTTGAGCAACCACTTCCAGGCGGTGCCGGTGACGATCATCGAGAGCGCCATCGGGTACAGGTAAATGGTGCGAATGAAACCTTCGCGACGAATGCGCTGGTCTAGAAACACCGCCAGCAGCACACCGATCACCAGGGTGATGCCGATGAACATGCCACCGAAAACCGCCAGGTTCTTGCTCGCTACCCACCAACGGTCGTTGTCGAACAGCCGCTCGTATTGCGCCAGGCCCGCCCATTTGTAAGTCGGCAGGAAGGTCGACGTGGTGAACGACAGGACAAACGTCCAAAGGATATAGCCATAGAAACCCACCAGGACGATGAACATGCTGGGCGCCAGCACCAGTTTGGGGAGCCAGCGCTGCAGTGCATCGAACGGCGAGGCCTTGCTGAACACAGCAACAGAACTCATGGGAAGATCCCGTACGAAGAGAAAGGAATACAAGCGCATTTCCCTTGTGGGAGCGGGCTTGCTCGCGAAAGCGGAGTGTCAGACAACACTGCATGAACTGACACGACGCCTTCGCGAGCAAGCCCGCTCCCACAGGAGGGGATGCGCGCTAACGGTTACTTGGCAGCTTTGACGGCCGTGCCGAGCTGCTTGGCGGCAACGGCAGGATCGGCTTTCGGATCGTTGATGAAGTTGGTCACGACATCAAAGAACGCACCTTGTACCGCCAGCGTGGTCGCCATGTTGTGCGCCATGCTCGGCTGCAGGCCGCCGGACTTGGCGTCCGCCAGGAAGTCCTTGGCAGCGGTCTGGGCGCAAGAGTCGAAACCGTACTTGCCCATGTCGTTCAGCATGTCGATTCGAACCGGAATCGAGCCCTTGTTGATGCTGAAGACTTTCTGGAAGTTCTCACCGAGCACGACCTTGGCAATGTCCTGCTGAGCGGCAGCAGTGCCCTTGTCTTTCTGCTTGAACACGGCCAGGGAGTCGATGTTGTAGGTGAAGGCCTTGTCGGTGCCCGGGAAGGCTACGCACTCGTAGTCCTTGCCGGCGACTTTCTTGGCCGCTGTCCACTCGCTCTTGGCCCAGTCACCCATGATCTGCATGCCGGCCTTGCCGTTGATGACCTTGGCTGCTTCCAGGTTCCAGTCCTGGCCTTTGCCGTCGGCGTCCATGTAGGTCGCGACTTTCTTCAGCTCGGTCAACGCCTTGACCATTTCAGGGCCGGTCAGTGCAGCGTTGTCCAGGTCGACCAGGGCTTTCTTGTAGCCGTCGACGCCCATGACCGAAAGGACCACCGCTTCGAACACGGTGCTGTCCTGCCAAGGCTGGCCGCCGTGGGCAAGCGCAATGAAGCCCGCAGCCTTGAGCTTGTCACCGGCCGCGTAGAATTCCTGAAGGGTGGTTGGCGCTTTTTCGATGCCGGCTTTCTTGAAGACTTCCGGGTTGATCCACAGCCAGTTGACACGGTGAATGTTCACCGGCACGGCCACGTAGTCACCCTCGTACTTCACGGTATCGGAGACTTTCTTGTCGAGCAGGCTGTCCCACTTCTCTGTTTTGGCAGCGTCTTTCAAGACGTCGGTGTCGAGCAGACCGGTAGACGCCCATTCCTGGATGTCCGGGCCTTTGATCTGCGCTACGCCCGGCGGGTTACCGGCAACGGCGCGGCTTTTGAGTACGGTCATGGCCGTAGCACCGCCGCCACCGGCGACTGCGCCGTCCTTCCAGGTAAAGCCGTCTTTTTCGACTTGGGCCTTCAGAACATCGACCGCGGCCTTTTCACCACCAGAGGTCCACCAGTGAACGACTTCCACCGAACCTTTGGAATCGGCGGCAAGCGCACTCAGCGGGAATGCAGACACCGGAAGCAGTGAGGCGAGAGAAATGACAGTAGCGAGGCGAGAAATCGCATTCATCTAGTAGTACCTTTCTTGTTGTTATGCATGCAAGTCTGGTGCTTGCGCTGCATAGGATTTTAAACAGGAGTGACCCCTTCGCAGGTAACGAAGGGACGCTCGAATGTCACCACATGGTTACACAGGAGCGCTCTGGGATAGCTGTGCCAAGGCAGTCGCCATACTCGGCGCCAGAGGCAATCGCGGGATCTGTACGGCTTGCCAGGCGTGATAAAGGTCGGGTTTACCGGCCCAGATATCAGCGCTCGGGCGATTCTGCGGATCGAGTTCGTGGTGCCAGCTGCCGCTTTCGCGGTCGATGAAATGGCTGTCGCAGAATTCCCAAAATAGTCGGTACCAGCTTTCGTACTGCGCATCGCCTGTGCGTTTAAGCAGCGCACTGGCGGCGGCGCTGGCTTCGCAATGGGTCCAGTGCAGGCGATGGCGAACCACGGCGCGATTGTCCCAGTCGAGGGTGTAAACAATCCCCGGCGCCCCGTCGACATCCCACCCGTGACGGCAGTTGTGGTCGAAGAGTTTTTGCGCGTCGGTGGCGAGCCAGCCCGGCGTCAGCATCCCGGCCTTAACCCGCGCCGCTTCAAGATGCAGCATCAACCGGGACCATTCGAAACCGTGGCCCGGCGTGGTGCCGTAGGGGCGAAAACCATCGGCCGGGTTGTCGTGGTTGTATTCGCGCAAGGGTTGCCAGTCGCGGTCGAAATGCTCGACCACCAGATAATCGTTGGCAGCGGCGTGACCGTGGATGACGCGCTCGACAATGCGCTGGGCGCGGCACAGCCAACGGTTGTCGTCGGTGACATCAGCCAACGCGAGAAAGGCTTCGGTGGCGTGCATGTTGCTGTTGGCGCCGCGATAGCTTTCCTCTTCACTCCAGTCGCGGTTGAAGGATTCGCGCATCGCGCCCTCCTCCTCGCTCCAGAAATGCGCGTCGATGATGTCGATGGCATCGTCGAGCAAGGCCTGCGCGCCGGGACGCTGAGCGACAACCGCAGAACTGGCGGCCAGCGCGACGAAGGCGTGCAGGTAAGCCGCCTTGCCGGTGTTGCCGTCGCGATGTTCGGGGGCAGCGAACCAGCCACCGTGTTCGGCGTCACGCAATGGGCCGCTGAGGGCTTTGACGCCGTGATCCACCAGCCCCGCAAAACCCGGCAAGCCCTGAATGTGGGCCATGGCGAAGCTGTGGGTCATGCGCGCGGTGTTCATGGTTTCGGCGTGGGCGTTGGCCGGGAGGCAGCCCTTTTCATCGAGATTGCCGAAGCCTTCGGCAAGCTTCGAAGCTTTGGCAAACGCCAGCAGGCGCAGGCCTTCGGCGGCGAGCCATTGCTGATGGGCGGGTGCGTTCAGCCAACTGCTGAAAGCGGGTTGGAAGGTGTCCATGGGGTGCCTTTTTTGTTGTTATGACTGGGGGCAGTCTAAACAACGGGCGGTGGCGGGCTTGTAACGAAGGGGGCGAGTTATGTCACCGACTTGTGACATTCAGCCTGAGGAATGTGTTGAAAAGTCTGACGCCTTCGCGAGCAAGCCCGCTCCCACATTGGATTTGTGTACGACGCAAATCCAGTGTGGGAGCGGGCTTGCTCGCGAAGAACGATAACGCGGTGCCGCTAATCAACACTGCGCGGCAATTGCAACGTCACCCGCAACCCACCCTCACGCAAATTCTGCAGGCTGACCTCCCCCCCATGGCTATGCGCAATATTTCGCGCAATCCCCAACCCCAATCCATAACCCTGTTGCTGCCCGGCCAGGCGGAAGTGCGGCTCGAACACCTGCTCCATCCGCTGTTCCGGTACGCCTGGGCCTTCATCGTCTACATGCAGGATGAACGCACTCTGGTCGTCATCAATGTGCAGATGCGCTTTCTGCCCATACTTCAAGGCATTGTCGATCAGGTTGCCGATGCAACGCTTGAGCGCCAGCGGCTTCCCCGGATACGCCGCCAGCGCACGCCCTTGCTGGGTGACGCGACCATTGCCGTTGGGTGCCAGATACGGCTCCACCAGACAATCAAGTACATGGTTGAGGTCCACCGGCTCGATATTTTCGTGGATGTCGGTGTCTTTCACGCATTGCAGCGCGCCTTTGACCAGCAGCTCCAGCTCATCCAGATCCCGCCCGAACTTGGCTTGCAGCGTTTCGTCTTCGAGCAATTCAACCCGCAGCCGCAAGCGGGTAATCGGCGTGCGCAGGTCATGGGATATCGCGCTGAACAACTGGCTGCGCTCGGTCAGGTAACGGCTGATACGTTCGCGCATCGCATTGAAGGCGCGGCCGACTTCGACCACTTCACTGCCGCCGCCCTCGGCCACTGGCTCGACTTCCGCGCCGAGGGACATGTCCCGTGCTGCCCGCGCCAAACGCTTGAGCGGCCGGCTCTGCCAGTGCACCAGAAGACCAATGAACAACAGCAAGAAGCCGCTGGTGAGCACGATGAACCAGACTTGCTGCGCCGGCAGGCCTTGTTCTTCAAGGCTGGTGTAGGGCTCGGGCAACAGCGAGGCGATGTACAGCCACTCGCCCGGTGCCATCTGGATTTGCGTGACCAATACCGGTGGGTTCACCGGCTCCAGGGTCAGCGCGTAATGCGCCCAGGAGCGCGGCAATTCATCGAGTTTCAGCCCGCTGTTGAAGATCCGCAGGTCTTCGGGGCTGACGAACGTCACCGAAATATCGGTGTCCTGGCCCAGGGACTGGCGCAACACTTCGTCCACCGCTTTGAGCACCGCTTCCTTGCGCGGGGTGATCGGCAGCACTTCCATGCCCAAGGGTTTGTCGTTGAGCGTCACCACAAAACGGGTGCCGCCCATGCTGCGCAACTGGTCGAGTACCAATGGCCGAAACGCTACCGGCAAAGAGCGGAAGTAACTGACGCTGGCCGTCATCGAATGAGCGAGGCTTCGGGCGCTGGTGACCAGGCCTTCAAGTTGGGTAGCGCGCAGTTGCGAGACCCAGATCACGCTCGACAACGTCTGGGCGAACAGCACCGCCAACAGCGTCAGCAGCAACATCCGCCCGAGCAGAGAACGCGGCACGGGAATCCGTGCGGCGAGCTTGCGGAAAAACTCAGTGGCCATTGCTGGCAACCACATTGGCGGCCAGTTGGTAGCCGCTGCCACGCACGGTACGGATCAGCCGCGGTGGTTTTTCGGTGTCGCGCAGACGCTGGCGCAAACGGCTGACGGCCATGTCGACGATGCGATCCAGCGGCATCAAATCACGACCACGGGTGGCGTTGCCGATGGTGTCGCGGTCGAGGATTTCCTGGGGGTGATCGAGGAACAGTTTCAGCAGCGCGAAATCGGCACCGGAGAGAATCACTTCTTCGCCGTCGATGTGGAACAGTCGGTGGCTGACCATGTCCAGCCGCCAGTCATCGAAGGCCAGCACCTCACTGCCGGAACGTTCCTGACCGAACTGCGCGCGACGCAACAAGGCTTTGATGCGCGCCTGCAATTCACGCGGGCTGAAGGGTTTGCCGAGGTAATCGTCGGCGCCCAATTCCAGACCGATGACGCGGTCGGCCTCGTCGGAACTGGCGGTGAGCATGATGATCGGCACCTGCGCCTGACGTGGGTGCTGACGGATCCAGCGGCAGAGACTGAAACCGTCTTCGTCCGGGAGCATGACGTCGAGGATCACCAGATCGCTCGGTGCCTCGTTCATCGCCTGACGAAAGCCTGCGCCGTCGGGCGTGGTTCGCACCTGAAAACCCGCGCGAGTCAGGTAGGTGTCCAGCAACTCGCGTATCTCTTGATCGTCATCGACCAACAAAATCGACTTGTTGACTGAGCTCACAGGGGCGGCATCCTTGTTGTTTGAATTGGGCGGATTATGCCTGATGGACCTTGGATATTTGTTGCCTGTTCTGGCCTCATCGCGAGCAAGCTCGCTCCCACTAGGGAAGGTCTGAAGTACCCACCGATTTTTCATGCCCTCTCTGCTTGAGGTTCAAAAAATCATGAGTCGGTCGAAAAACAGGCCTTTCCTGTCCTTAATTCATGGTTCTTTCCTCTAGTCGCGCTGCTTCAGGGCGATCAGCCTGCATTACAGACGCACCTCGCCCATACCCATCAACCGTTTTCGCACCATCCACAGATTCGACAAAGCGAACAAGGTTGTCTGTTGAGCGATGTTTTTCGACAAGCCACGAAAGCGCACTTTCGTATAGCCAAACTGGCGCTTGATCACGCGAAAC
>NZ_CP024866.1:1153043-1172092 GCF_004136015.1 Pseudomonas sp. ACM7
TTGCCGGATCGCTGTAGCCGAACCAATTCTGCATTAGATGAACCCGCAACATAGCCATCAACGGATACGCCGGACGGCCACCTTCGCCCTTCGGATAGTGTGGCTCGATCAAGGCAATCAGGCCCTTCCAAGGCACCACCTGATCCATCTCGATCAGGAAGCGCTCGCGGCGGGTCTGCTTACGTTTTCCGGCATATTCGGCATCGGCGAAGGACATCTGTTTCATCGGGGTTCAACCGCTCAGTTTGTGCGAGGTGCGTATTTCACCAAATCTGGATGTCTTTTTCAGAGTTTCCCTAGGGATAAATACACATTCTGAAAATGTAAGTAATCCTGTGGGAGCGAGCTTGCTCGCGATGAAGGCGACTCGGTCTTAGGCCTGGTCGAGCGCCACACCCGCGCCCACAAGGCCGGAGTACGGCGCCGTCACCAGCCACACCGGGATGCCTTTGAAGTAATCGCTCATGCAACCCTTGTCGGCAAAGCATCGGGCAAAGCCGCTTTCGATGAAGAAATCGGCGAACCGCGGAATCACTCCGCCCACGATGTACACGCCACCCCGCCCGCCCGTGGTCAGCACGTTGTTGCCGGCCACACGACCCAGCCAGCAGCAGAACTGCTCGAGCACTTCCAGGGCAATCGGATCACCCGCCAGACCGGCTGCGGTAATCGACTCGGGGGAATTCAGCACGGGTTCATGACCGTCCACTGCACAAATCGCCCGATAGACCCGCGGCAAACCGCTGCCGCTCAACGCCGTTTCAGCGCTGACATGGCCGATCTCATTGAAGATGTGCTGCCACAGTTGAGTTTCCCGCGGACTGCTCAGCGGCAAATCGACGTGACCGCCCTCCCCCGGCAACGCGGCGAAACGACCTTCGCCGAGGTCGAGCAACGTGCCGACGCCCAGGCCCGTCCCCGGACCGATCACCACCGCCGGCCGCAACGGTTCCGCCGTGCCTTCGCAGACCACCCGAAACTCGTCCGGCTGCAAACGGGTCATGCCCAGCGCCATCGCCGAGAAGTCGTTGACCAGCAACAGTTGATCCACCTGCAAGGTCTTGCAGAACCTCTTGCGGCTGAGTCGCCAGTGATTGTTGGTGAACTTGAATTCATCGCCGCTGACGGGGCCGGCCACCGACAGGCACACCGAACCGATCGAACCCGGTTCCAGGCCAAGCCCGCTCAGGTAGAGAGCAATTGCCTCTTCCGGGCTGGCGTGGTCGGCCGTTGCCAGCACCTGGATCGATTCCAGCTGCTGGTTTTTCCACAACGCGAAACGTGCGTTGGTCCCACCGATGTCACCGACCAAAGCCAGTTTCAATTAAGCGTCTCCAGGGCAGAAGTAAAGGCGCTGGCGCCCTGCTCCGCCGAGCTGAAGGCCATGCGCATGAAACCAAACAGTTCGCGACCGCTGCCAATGTTATTGCCCAACAGGCCTTTGGCAGGTTCGCGCGCTGCGAATTCGTCGGCGTCCACCTTAAGCTCAAGAGTGCCTTTGACGCCATCGACGCGGATGATATCGCCCTCTTGCACCCGCGCCAAAGCGCCGCCCACATACGCTTCGGGGCTGACGTGAATCGCCGCCGGGATTTTCCCCGACGCACCGGACATACGCCCGTCGGTCACCAGCGCGACTTTGAAGCCGCGATCCTGCAGCACGCCGAGGAACGGCGTCATCTTGTGCAGCTCCGGCATGCCGTTGGAACGCGGGCCCTGGAAGCGCATCACCGCGACGAAATCCTTCTCGAGCAAACCGGCCTTGAATGCATCGGCCAGGTCCTGCTGATCCTGGAACACCATGGCCGGTGCTTCGACGACCTGGTTTTCCAAAGCGACGGCGGACACTTTCATGACACCGCGGCCGAGGTTGCCTTCCATCACTCGCAAGCCGCCCTCTGGCGAGAATGCGCGAGCGACCGGACGCAGGATGGTTTCGTCGAGGCTTTCGATCGGGCCTTCGCGCCAGACCAGTTCGCCGTTTTCGAGGAACGGTTCCATGGTGTAGCGGCTGAGGCCATGGCCCAAAACCGTGTTGACGTTTTCATGCAGCAACCCGGCTTCCAGCAATTCGCGGATCAGGAACGACATGCCGCCCGCCGCCTGGAAGTGGTTGATGTCGGCTTTGCCGTTCGGGTAGACGTGGCTCAGGGTCGGCACCACCTCGGAGAGGTCGGCCATGTCCTGCCAGGTCAATTGAATGCCCGCCGCCATGGCGATCGCTGGCATGTGCAGCGTGTGGTTGGTCGAGCCGCCGGTGGCGTGCAACGCAACAATCGAGTTGACCAGCGAACGTTCGTCGACGATTTCGCCGATCGGCATGAAGTCGCCGCTCTGCTTGGTCAGACGCGTGACCTGATGCGCCGCTTCGCGGGTCAGGGCATCACGCAACGGGGTGTTCGGGTTGACGAAAGAGGCGCCCGGCAAGTGCAGGCCCATGACTTCCATCAACAACTGGTTGGTGTTGGCGGTGCCGTAAAAGGTGCAGGTACCCGGGCTGTGGTAGGACTTCATCTCCGATTCCAGCAGCTCTTCGCGGCTGGCCTTGCCTTCGGCATAGCGCTGGCGCACGTCGGCTTTCTGCTTGTTGGAAATGCCCGAGACCATCGGTCCGCCCGGGACGAAGATCGTCGGCAGATGACCGAAACGCAGCGCGCCCATCATCAGGCCCGGCACGATTTTGTCGCAGATGCCGAGCATCAGCGCGCCATCGAACATGTTGTGGGACAGCGCCACGGCGGTGGACAGCGCAATCACTTCGCGGCTCGGCAGGCTCAGCTCCATGCCTGGCTCGCCCTGGGTCACGCCATCGCACATGGCCGGGGTGCCGCCGGCGAACTGGCCGACGGAGCCGATTTCACGCAGGGCCTTTTTGATCTGTTCAGGAAAGACTTCGTACGGCTGGTGCGCCGAGAGCATGTCGTTATAGGACGAAACAATCGCAATGTTGGCGGAGTTCATCATCCGCAGACTGTTCTTGTCGTCGGTGCCGCAACCGGCTACGCCGTGGGCGAAGTTGGCGCATTGCAGCTTGCCGCGCATGGGACCGTCGCTGGCAGCACCACGAATCAGTGCAAGGTAAGCCTCACGCGTGGCGCGGCTGCGGGCGATAAGCCGTTCGGTGACCTCAAGGACGCGGGGATGCATGTTTAGAACTCCAGGCTAACGGATGTGGCGACCTGATTGTCTATGCTGAACAAGAGCCGTTGTCGATGGGATGACAGACGGTTTTCTTGATCGGTCGGACCAGTTGATTCAGGTCACTCGTTGTAGATTGAACAAAATATTGCCATTAAAAAGGCTTGTTTTCTATTTTTATGCGAATAATCTTGTAATTCCAACAACAAAACGACGGCGGCCCTGTTAAATGACTCTTCGAATCGCAATCAATGGTTTTGGCCGAATTGGCCGTAACGTCCTGCGCGCACTGTATACCCAAGGTTATCGCCAGGATCTGCAGATCGTTGCCATCAATGACCTGGGCGACAGCGCGATGAACGCTCATCTGCTCAAGTACGACACTGTTCACGGCACGTTCGATGCCGATGTCCAGCACGATCGGGAAAGCCTGACCGTCAACGGCGACCGTATTTCTGTCAGCGCCATTCGCAACCCGGCCGAACTACCGTGGGCTGCCGAGAAGATCGACGTCGTATTCGAATGCACCGGTTTGTTCACCGACCGCGACAAAGCCGCCGCGCATATTACGGCCGGCGCACGCAAAGTGATCATCTCGGCCCCGGCCAAAGGCGCCGACGCCACTGTGGTGTATGGCGTTAACCACGACATTCTGCGCCAATCGCACCAGATCATTTCCAATGCTTCGTGCACCACCAACTGCCTGGCCCCGGTGGCTCAGGTGTTGCACCGCGAGCTGGGAATCGAAAGCGGTCTGATGACCACTATTCACGCCTACACCAACGATCAGCACCTGACCGACGTCTATCATGTCGATCCGTATCGTGCGCGTTCGGCCACGCAGAACATGATCCCGAGCAAAACCGGCGCGGCTGAAGCGGTCGGTCTTGTGCTGCCGGAACTGGCGGGCAAACTGACCGGTATGTCGGTACGCGTGCCGGTGATCAACGTGTCGCTGGTGGACCTGACCGTGCAACTCAAGCGTGAAGCGTCGGCCGATGAAGTGAACGCACTGCTGAAAGAAGCCAGCCAGCACTCGAAAATTCTCGGTTACAACACCCTGCCGCTGGTCTCCAGCGACTTCAACCACAACCCGCTGTCGTCGATCTTTGACGCCAACCACACCAAGTCCAGCGGCAAGCTGCTCAAGGTGCTGGCCTGGTACGACAACGAATGGGGCTTCTCCAACCGCATGCTCGATAACTGCCTGGCGCTGTGCAACGCTGAATAAACCGATGACCACCGTAGGCGGCCCGAAGGTTCAACGATCAAAAGATCGCAGCCTTCGGCAGCTACAGGTTTTGCGTCGCACCATGCCTTGTAGGAGCTGCCGAAGGCTGCGATCTTTTGATCTTCAGCGCCGACGGCGGATAAACGTCTGGAGCAGCACCGATGATCGGTATCAGCTTTACGCAAAAGACCATGGCAGCGCGCAAGCGTATTGCCCTGGTCGCCCATGACCACTGCAAGGTGTTTTTGCTGGACTGGGCCCAGCGGCAGAAAGACAGACTCGCACAGCATGAACTGGTCGCCACCGGCACCACCGGGTTGTTGTTGCAACAACGCCTGAATTTGCCTGTGGAGAGCATGATTAGCGGTCCGTTGGGCGGCGACCAGCAACTCGGCGCGCGAATCGCCGAGCAGCGGGTCGACATGCTGGTGTTCTTCTGGGACCCGTTCGAACCACAGCCGCACGACCCGGACATCAAGGCGTTATTGCGCGTCGCGGCGGTCTGGAACATCCCCGTCGCCTGCAATGAATGCAGCGCCGACTACCTGCTCAGCAGCCCGATGATGGAGCAGGCGCACGAACATCGGATCCCCGATTACGCGACCTATCTGCTGGGCCGCGCCTAGCCCTTCACAAATCAATACTTGACCACTCGAGCGAATGATAAGCATTATCATTCGCTCGAAATGGATCAGGTTCTCCCGTGAGTCAATCTCGCTTCAATCACGTCTTCATCGCCCAGCGAGTCTCTCTGCTGCGCACATTGGAGCGGATGGTCAACAATCACAGCACCGCCGAAGACCTCCTGCAGGAGACCTACCTGCGAGTGACCCGGGCGCTCAGTGAGCGGGCCATCGATCACCTTGAGCCCTTCGTTTTCCAGACCGCCCGCAACCTGGCACTGGACCATT
Source organism: Pseudomonas sp. ACM7 (assembly GCF_004136015.1). Lineage (NCBI taxonomy): Bacteria > Pseudomonadati > Pseudomonadota > Gammaproteobacteria > Pseudomonadales > Pseudomonadaceae > Pseudomonas > Pseudomonas sp. ACM7. The sequence continues at coordinate 1,158,324 of NZ_CP024866.1, forward strand.
TGCGTGCGCGGCGCATTCAGTCCCGCACGATGCTCGACGACGTGCCGCTGGACGTGGTGGAAAGCGTCGCCGCCCCCGCCAGCAGTGCCGAGGACGCCGCCCATGCCGAACAATTGCTCGAGCGTTTGAACGTGAGCCTCAATGAACTCAGCGCCCGTCAGCAGCAGATTTTCATCCTCAGTCGTCTGCACGGGCACAGCTATCTGGAGATCGCCGAGAAGCTCGGCGTGTCATTGAGCACCGTGCAAAAGGAGCTGAAACTGATCATGGCGATCTGCATCGGCGTGGCCGAACGGTTAAACGGCGACTGAATCTGTAGGCTAATTCTCTATGTGTGAGGATGCCCTGCACTGACTATCGGGCTTTGCTACCCTTGCCCCACTTTCAAGCTTCACTAAAAAAACAGCGGTGCCAAGACACTGCCGAGGAAACACCGTGACGGACACACTTCCAGTGCCTCCCCCCGCCCCCCCTCCGCCCTCCCCGGCGCGGGACCCCGCAAGCGCGATGGACCAGGCCCTGGACTGGCTGATCGTGCTGGACAGTCCGAGCGAGGAACAAACCCGACAGTTTCACGACTGGCTGGCCGCCGATCCGCTGCATGCCGAGGCGTTCGCCAAAGCTCAGGCGATCTGGGAGGGCCCGCAAGTCGTGCAATGCGCGCAGAGCCTGGCCGCCCGGCCGCCGAAAGTGGCCGTCCTGTCGCGCCTGCGACCGCACTGGAAACCCTTGGCCACCGCCGCCGTGCTGATCCTCGGTTTGTTCAGTTTCAGCAATCTGCCGATTCGCCTGCAGGCTGATCACCTGACGGTGGTCGGTGAACGCCAGCGGCTGCAACTGGAGGATGGCTCGAAGGTCCTGCTCAATACCAACTCGGCCTTCTCCAGCACCATCAACGATCAACAGCGCGTTGCCCGTTTGTATCAAGGCGAGGCGTTTTTCGAGGTACCGGCCAATCGCGGCCAGCCGCTGGAAATCGACGCCGGGCCGGTCAAGGCCAGCGTGCGGGACACCGCGTTTGCGGTGCGCTATCTGGACGGCGTGGCACAGGTTCGAGTACAGCGTGGGGATGTCGACTTGCGAGCGACCCGCGACGACGCGCGAATTCGCTTGTCCGCCGGAGAAAGCATCCGCATCGGCCCCAACGGTTTCGATCGCCCCGACAGACTCGATGCCGCGACCGACCTGGCGTGGGTCCAGGGTCGACTGGTGTTTGAAAACTGCCCGCTGAGCCAAGTGCTGGCGGAGCTGCGTCGTTACTATCCCGGCTGGATCATCAACAACAACGAGCAGTTAGCCGACATCGCCGTCACCGGCAATTACCGCCTCGACCAGCCGTTGGACGTGGTCCGCTCGCTTGCCCACATCACCTCGGCGCGGCTCCAGGAATTCCCGGCGCTGGTGATTCTGAACTAGGGGGCGTTCTCAATTAGTTTCCCCGCGGTGGGGAAACTAATTGAGAACGCCCCCTAGATGAGAATTATTTTTACTCGATAGCCAAACCCCGTACGTCTCGTTATAGCCAATGCAATTGATTCGCATCTCCGGATGCCAATCAGCACCTATAAAGATTCGTGCGACACGGAGCGCTATCGATGTCCTCTCGCCTTACCCGCCAACCTTCTTCACCTTCTCGCGTGCTGTCGCTGCTGACCGCCGCCATCCTGATGGCCGGCAGCGCGCAGCTCTGCGCCGCCACCGCTGCCGAGCAACCGACCCGCAACATGGGCGATTACGCGTTCGCCATCCCTCAGCAATCGCTGGTCTCGGCACTCAATGCCTTTACCGCCGTGACCGGTTGGCAGGTCGGCTTGCCGGCAGAACTGGCTGAAGGCGTGGCCTCGCCGGGCGTACGGGGTTCGCTGCCGCCGGAGAAAGCCCTCGATCGCCTGTTGGTGGGGACCAACCTGAGCTATCGCAAACTGGGCACCAACAACATCGTCCTGGAGAAGCGCAGCAACAGCAGCGCGCTCAACCTGGACCAGGTGACCATCAGCGCCACCCGCCAGGAGCAAAGCATCGACAGCGTGCCGAGCACCGTCACCGTTCACACCCGTGAAGAGCTGGACCGCAACAACGTGAATAACATCAAGGATCTGGTGCGCTACGAGCCCGGTGTTTCGGTAGGCGGTGCCGGTCAACGCGCCGGTCTCACTGGCTACAACATCCGCGGCATCGACGGCGACCGCGTACTGACCCAGGTCGACGGTGTGCAGGTGCCCGACAGCTTCTTCAACGGCCCTTACGCCCAGAGCAACCGCAACTACGTCGACCCCGAGATCGTCAAGCGCGTCGAGATCCTGCGCGGCCCGGCGTCCGTGCTCTACGGCAGCAACGCCATCGGCGGCGCGGTCAGCTACTACACGCTGGACCCGGACGACCTCATCAAACCGGGCAAGGATGTCGGCGCGCGCCTGAAAACCGGCTACAGCTCGGCCGACGACAGCTGGCTGACCTCTGGCACGGTGGCCGGCCGCACCGGCGACTTCGACGGCCTGTTGCACTTGAGTCAGCGCAATGGTCATGAAACAAAGTCCTACGGCGAAACCGGCGGCACCGGCCTGAACCGCACCGAGGCCAACCCCGAGGACGTGCGCACCACCAACGTGCTGGCCAAACTGGGCTGGGACTACGCCGACGATGCGCGCTTCGGCCTGACTTACGAGCACTACAAGGACGACCGCGACACTAATCAGCTGAGCGCAGTGGGCGGCCCGTTCAACGCAGGACGAGGTTTCGGCTTCTATAAATCCCGTACCGGCAACGACACCGTCACCCGCGAACGCTTCGGTCTGGAACACAGCTTCGGCCTGGACAGCGTCCTGGCTGACAACATCAAGTGGACGCTGAACTACCAGATCGCCAAGACCGATCAGAGCACCGAAGAAATCTACGCGCCGTCGCGCACCGTGCTGCGCAACCGCGATACCACCTACAAGGATCGCCAATGGGTGTTCGATGCCCAGGCTGACAAGTCGTTCGCCATCGCCGACACCGACCACCGCGTCACCTATGGCACGACCATCAAACAGGACAAAGTCACCGGCCTGCGTACCGGTAGCGGCACCTGCCTGACCGTGGCCGGCGCTTGCCGGGTCATCGGTGCCGCCAGCGCCGCCGACACCCTGAAACCGGCCAGCGATTTCCCGGACCCGACCATCAACAGCTACAGCCTGTTCGCCCAGGATCAGATCAGCTGGGGCAACTGGACCTTCCTGCCCGGCGCACGCTACGACTACACCCAGCTCAAGCCGCACATCACCGACGAGTTCCTGGTCACCGCCGACCAAAGCGGCAACGGTGTGGTGAGCGAGGACACCAAGACCTGGCATCGTCTGTCGCCAAAATTCGGCACCACCTATAGCTTCAACGATAACTACACCTGGTATGGCCAGTACGCCGAAGGCTTCCGCACGCCGACCGCCAAGGCGCTGTACGGTCGCTTTGAAAACCTGGCCGGCGGCTATCAGGTCGCGCCCAATCCCGACCTGGAACCGGAAAAGAGCAAGAGCTATGAAACCGGCCTGCGCGGCCAGTTCGAGGCAGGCACTTTCGATGTGGCGGTGTTCTACAACAAATACCGCGACTTCATCGACGAGAACGCAATCACGCCCGGCTACACCGAGACCACGTTCCAGAGCAACAACATCGCCCACGCCACCATCAAAGGCGTGGAGCTCAAGGGACGCCTGAACCTCGACAGCTTCGGCGCCCCGACCGGTCTCTACACCCAAGGTTCGGTGGCCTACCTGTATGGCCGTAACGATGAAAGCGGCCAGCCGCTGAACAGCATCAACCCGCTGACCGGCGTGTTCGGCCTGGGTTACGACCAGGACAACTACGGCGCCCTGTTGAGCTGGACACTGGTCAAACGCAAGACCCGCGTCGACAGCACCAGCTTCAAAACCCCTGACGGCACCAGCACCCAGTTCAAGACCCCGGGTTATGGCGTGCTTGACCTGGCCGGCTTCTACAAGGTGACCGACGACGTAACCGTCAACGCTGGTTTGTACAACCTGACCAACAAGAAGTACTGGCAGTGGGACGACGTGCGCGGTTACGACAGCGTCGGCGAAGCCTCGGTCACTCAACCGGCCAACCTCGACCGCCTGACCCAACCGGGTCGCAACTTCGCGATCAATCTGGTCTGGGATATCTGAGCCTGCCACCTCACTGCGCTGCTTTTAAAGAAGTGGCGCAGTGAGGTTTTTTTACTGTCAGGCGCCACGTCATTCGTCTCGTTACCAAGCGCCTCTTTTTCTCAAGGACTTCTCATGACCTCTCAGGACACTGCTCAACGCCCAGCTCTGCGTTCGCAACGTTTGAACCAGATCACAAACGAGCCTCACACCAAGCTTGATGCCTTGGTCAAAGCCCACGCACCGTTTGAAACCCAGGCCAACTTCGCGCGTTTCGTGGTGGCTCAGTATTTGTTTCAGTCGGAACTGGTCTCGCTGTACAACGATGCCGAATTGACCGCCATCGTCCCGGACCTGCCAGCTCGCTGCCGTGCTGAAGCGGCCAAGGCGGATCTGGCTGATCTGGAAACTGAAGTTCCGGCCCCCGTCGCCGGGGCGGTGAAGAATCCAACCAAAGCCGAAGCACTTGGCTGGCTGTTCGTCTCTGAAGGTTCGAAACTCGGCGCAGCCTTCCTGATCAAGCGTGCCGTGGGTCTCGGCTTGAGCGAAACCTTTGGTGCCCGCCATCTCGGTGAACCGGCCGGTGGTCGCGCTGAAGGCTGGAAAAGCTTCGTCAAAACCCTCGACGGGCTGGAACTCAGCGCACAAGAAGAAGCCGAGTTGGATAAAGGCGCAATCGACGCGTTCAACCGCTTTACCGTGTTGCTGGAACAGGCCTACGCCACCACCCCTGAATTCGCCTGACGGAATGCATTCCCCTGTGGGAGCGAGCTTGCTCGCGATAGCGGCTTAACATTCAACAGAGATGTTGAATGGTAGATCTCTATCGCGAGCAAGCTCGCTCCCACCGGGTTTGAGCAGGTCTTCCAAATTCCGATCTTGCCTCTTACGACCTCCCTTGAGTCCATGCCTGCCTCCTCAAAACTCGCCCGAATCCTCTTCGGCCTGCTCGCCTACCTCAGCCTGGGCATCGGCCTGATCGCCATCGTCTTACCCGGACTGCCGACCACCGAGTTCATCCTGCTGGCCGCCTGGGCCGCGACTAAAAGTTCGCCGCGTCTGAGCGCCTGGCTGGAAAACCATCGGCTGTTCGGTTCCATCCTGCGCAACTGGCGCAACGGCAAAATCATCGCCCGCCGAGCCAAGGTCAGCGCCACCGTCAGCATGCTGCTGTGCGCCGGGTTGATGCTGGTGATGCTCGATCATGGCTGGCCGATCTTTCTGGCGATTGCCGGGATGAGCCTGGGCAATCTGTGGATCTGGTCGCGGCCGGAATCGTTGCCGACAATTTCCTGAATTTCTGCCCTTTTCAGGGCATTTTCCTGCGCAAACGTTCACCTGTTACCGTTCGTCGGCTTCACGTTCATGCAACCTGCGCCCACGCCGATGTGCATTAAATGGCGCTGAATGGACTTGGCGAACCGGGTCGATCCCGACTCACAGCCAACACCTCATCCATTCGCGAGTTCGTCCTATGTTCGACTCTCTCTCCATCCGCCTGAAAATCGTCCTGCTGTCCGGTCTGTGCCTGCTGGGCGTGGTCGTCCTGATCGTCGGCATGAACATCTACCAGACCGATCAGAACGATGAACTGGTCAGCGCCTCCAGCAGCAAGATGCTCACCGCCAGCGTGCAGAACCTGCTCCAGGCCAAGGCCGCCGAGCAAGCGGTGCGGGTGCAGAAGACCTTCGGCGAAAATCTGCTGGTGGTGACTGCCCTGGCCGATCAGATCGAGGACATGCGCAACATGGCGAGCAAGCACTCTCTTGACGCCGGCGTCCTGCGTGAAGAGTTGAACCAGAGCCTGAAAACCGCCTTCGAACGCAACAGCAAAGTGCTCGGCATCTGGCTGGCATTCGAGCCCAATGGCCTCGACGGCAAGGACAGCGAGTTCGCCAACGATGCGGCTCGCCAGTCCAACGAAGTCGGTCGTTTCGCCAGCTACTGGAGCCGTGCCGGCGGTGTCGGGATCAACACGATCATGGTCGAAGACGACATGACCAAAACCACCTTGAGCCTCAGCGGCACACCCTATAACAGCTGGTACACCTGCCCTCGCGACAGCAAGCGCACCTGCCTGCTCGACCCGTATGCCGACACTGTCGCCGGCAAGGAAATGCTGATGACCACCATTTCCGTACCGCTGCTGGTGGATGGCAAGTCCATCGGCGTGGTCGGTGTGGACATTGCCCTCGACGCCCTGCAAGCAGCGGCTGTCGATTCTCAACGTGATCTGTTCAACAGCGCCGGACACATGTTGATCGTCTCCGGCAGCGGCGTACTCGCCGGTTACAGCGTGGACGCGAGCAAGGTCGGCAAAAGCATCGGCGACACCTTGGGCGCGGACGGCAAGGACGTCCTGCAACTGCTCAGCGGTGGGACGCCGAAGATTCTCGAACAGGGCGACCTGATCCGCGCGGTGTACCCGGTCAGTCCGATTGCCGAGTCCAAGGCCTGGGGCGTGGTGATCGACCTGCCGAAACAAGTGTTGCTGGCCGACTCGGTCAAGCTGCAGGCCGTACTCAATGACGCTCAGCAAAGCGGCACGATCAAAGCCGTTTTGGTGGCAGTGATTGCCGGCCTGGTCGGACTGTTGCTGATCTGGCTCACGGCGTCCGGTGTGACCCGGCCGATCAACAGCGTAGCCGAGATGCTCAAGGCGATTGCCAGCGGCGACGGCGACCTGACGCAGCGTCTGCACTACAGCAAGAAAGACGAACTGGGCGAACTGGTGAGCTGGTTCAACCGCTTCCTCGACAAGTTGCAACCGACCATCGCGCAGATCAAACAAAGCATCACCGATGCGCGCGGCACCGCCGACCAGTCTTCGGAAATCGCCCGCCAGACCAGCGAAGGCATGCAGGTGCAATTCCGCGAAATCGACCAGGTCGCCACCGCGTCCAACGAAATGAGCGCCACCGCCCACGACGTCGCCAACAGTGCCTCGAACGCGGCGAACGCGGCCAAGGGTGCCGACCAGTCAGCCCGCGACGGCATGCAGATCATCGAACGCAGCACCCGCGACATCAATCAACTGGCCGACGAAGTCAGCAAGGCCGTGACCGAAGTCGAAGCGTTGGCAGTCAACAGCGAGCAGATCGGCTCGGTGCTGGAAGTGATCCGCAGCATCGCCGAACAAACCAACCTGCTGGCGCTCAACGCGGCGATTGAAGCGGCGCGTGCCGGGGAAAGCGGGCGCGGGTTTGCGGTGGTAGCCGATGAAGTGCGCAACCTGGCCAAACGCACCCAGGATTCGGTGGAAGAAATTCGCATCGTGATCGAACGCATCCAGACCGGCACTCGCGGCGTGGTGGCCACGATGCATTCGAGCCAGACTCAAGCTCACAGCAATGCCGGGCAGATCCAGCAAGCCGTCCAGGCCTTGAGCAAAATCAGCGACGCGGTGACGGTCATCAGCGACATGAACCTGCAAATCGCCAGCGCCGCCGAACAGCAAAGCGCCGTGGCCGAAGAGGTCAATCGCAACGTCTCGGCGATCCGCACCGTCACCGAAACCCTGACCGGCCAGGCCACCGAGTCGGCGCACATCAGCAGCCAGCTCAACTCGTTGACCACCCATCAGATGAAATTGATGGATCAGTTTCGGGTGTAACCCTCAAAAGATCGCAGCCTTCGGCAGCTCCTACACCGATCCCTGTAGGAGCTGCCGAAGGCTGCGATCTTTTGATCTTTTGATCTATGCTGCCCTCTCTCCCGGAGGGCCTTCGATGACTGATTTACTCACGTCCATTCAAGCCGCACTCGGCTTGCCTCACACGCCGATTCCATTCACGTCGAGCGGCGCCCTGCCCTCGGCGTTTGCCGTCACCGACCTGGCGTGCGCCAGCATTGCCGCTGCCGGCCAGGCTGTCAGTGAATGGCTGCAGCAACAAACCGGTCGCTTACCCAGCCTTGAGGTCGATCGGCGCCTGGCCTCTTTCTGGTTCGCCACGTCGATCCGCCCGGTCGGCTGGAGCCTCCCGCCGTTATGGGACCCGGTCGCCGGTGACTACGCCACGAAGGATGGCTGGATCCGCCTGCACACCAACGCGCCCCATCACCGCGCCGCTGCCGAAAAAGTGCTCGGTGCCTGTGCCGACCGTGCAGCGATGGCGAGCAAGGTTGCTCAATGGGCCAAAAGCGATCTGGAGCAGGCCGTGGTCGATGCCGGTGGCTGCGCCGCCGAGATGCGCAGCTGGGCGCAATGGCAGGCGCACCCCCAAGGTCACGCCGTGAACGCCGAGCCGCTGATTCAGTTTGCTGACAACAGTCGCCAGAACGCGAAACCGTGGCAAGGCTCGGTGGCGCAACCGCTGGCCGGGATCAAGGTGCTGGATTTGACCCGAGTGCTCGCCGGCCCGATCGCCAGCCGTTTTCTGGCCGGCCTCGGCGCCGACGTTTTGCGCATCGACCCACCGACCTGGAACGAACCTGGCGTGGTGCCGGAAGTCACCCTGGGCAAACGCTGCGCACGCCTGAACCTGCACGACAAGACGGATCGCGCGGTGTTCGAAAGCCTGCTCAAGGACGCCGACATTCTGCTCCACGGCTACCGCGCCGACGCACTGGAACGCCTGGGTTACGGCGTCGCCGAACGCCAGAAACTGGCGCCCGACCTGATCGACGTCAGCCTTAATGCTTACGGTTGGAGCGGCCCGTGGCAGAACCGCCGCGGCTTCGACAGCCTGGTACAAATGAGCAGCGGAATCGCCGATGCCGGCATGCAGTGGAAACGCGCGGACAAACCGACGCCATTACCCTTGCAAGCGCTCGATCACGCTACCGGGTATTTGATGGCGGCCAGTGCGATTCGATTGTTGGGGCGTAGTGGATCGGCGCGCTTATCGTTGGCGCGTACGGCGAAGTTGCTGATTGAAAATGGTTCGGGAACAGATGAGCCGTTGCGGGCGGAGGATGACAACGATCAAGGACTGCTGGTTGAGCAGACGCCTTGGGGACCGGCGCATCGGTTGCAGGTGCCGCTGAAGATTATCGGGACGCCGTTGCAGTGGGCGATCCCGGCTTCTGAATTGGGTTCTCACCGCGCGCAGTGGTGGTGAGTGCCAGATAGCTATCGTCGGAACGCCGCCCGGAGCAAGCTCGCGCCCACAACTGACCGGGATCTCCCGGACGACCGCGATCAAATGTGGGAGCGAGCTTGCTCGCGATGGGGCCCGAAAAGTCAGCAAAAATCTCGGACTAGCTCAGTCAGTCCGACTCAGTGAAGTCCACAAAAGCTGCGCCGCATAGCCTCGATAGGGTCGCCACGCTTCGGCTCGTTGCAACAATTGCCGAGCCGTCACCGCCTCACCTTCTAGCGCCGCCAGCGCATTGATCAACCCCACATCCCCGCTCGGAAACGCATCCGGATCGCGCAACTGCCGCAAGGCGATGTATTGCGCCGTCCAGTCACCAATCCCGTGCAACGCCAGTAGCCGCGCAACGCCGCCCTCCCGATCCGGCTCAAACAATAAAGGATCATCGAGCAATGCCTGAGCCACACCCGACAGCGTTCGACCACGGCTTTTCGGCATCCCCAACGCTGCCAGATCCACTGACGCCAAAGCGGCAGCCTGAGGAAACACATGGGTCACGCCGGGCAACGACGAAGCCAACGGCTCGCCATACTGCGCCACCAGTTTCCCCGCCAGTTTAATCGCCGCGCCCACGCTAATCTGCTGCCCCAACACCGCACGAATCGCCAACTCCAGGCCATCCCACGCCCCCGGCACCCGCAACCCCGGACGCTCGACAATCAACCGCGCCATCAATGGATCAACCGCCAGTTGCCGATGAATCGTTGCCAGGTCCACATCCAGATCAAACATCCGCCGCAGCCGCGCGATGATCTCTGGCACCGCCGTTGAATCAGGAAAATCCAGCGTCACTTCAAGCGCATCCGTCACTGCGGGCTTGATCGAAAACGTGCCATGAACACCGTTCAACCCGATGCTGCGCGAGTAAACGCCGCCAACCACGACCTCGATCCCGACAATCGCCCGCGCCGACAAAAAAACCAGCATCGCCGACCAGTCATAAGGTGGTTGGTACTCCAGCAGCACCTTCATAACGCCTCCGATTTACGCTGACCAAGATGAACCAAGTTCGCCCGACAGACTGGAAAAGTCGCGGTGATCGGTCCACTCTCGGACACGGCGACACCCGGATAAGCTATCAATAAAAGAAACTCCGAGGGCAGGCCTGAGGTCTGCCCTGATTCAATGCCTTTTTGAAGGAGAAACGCTAAATGGCAACGTTCGAGCCCGGTCACCTGCACATCGAGCGCCACGCGCTGAACAAGGACGATTACAGTTACAACCTGCACATCGAATATGCAGTCAGCCAGGATCCCAAGGAAGGCGAAGGCATGCTCTTCAAGATGCATGGCACGGTTGGGGACAAGGAGCTGAAGGAAGAATTCTTCCTGCCCAAAGATCAGGCCTTCGACTTCGCCCGGCATGCCACGCGCATCGCGCAGAAGTACGGGATGCCCAAAGAGGCCAGTATCGGCTCGATACACAAGGAGTACGACGCCATGTTTGAAGATGTGCGGGAGCAGCTCCACGTCAAATCCGGCGATCCGGTCAAACCCGAACATCTGGAATAACGCTTGGAAGATCAACAGATCGCAGCCTTCGGCAGCTCCTACGCCGAACGCATTCCCCTGTAGGAGCTGCCGAAGGTTCGGGCCGCGTTCGGACGATCTTTTCAAGCCATCCCCATTGCCGATTTCACCTCCCTCCCTCCTCCAAGGCATACTTGCCACCCTCCGCACTCCAGAACCCAAAAAACGCCCCATGCGTATCCACGTCAGCTTCATCGACCGCGTCGGCATTACCCAGGAAGTCCTGGCCCTGCTCGGTGGGCGCAATCTCAATCTGGATGCGGTGGAAATGGTGCCGCCCAACGTCTACATCGACGCCCCGACCTTGAGCCCGGAAGTCCTCGAAGAGCTGCGCGACGCGTTGTTCAGCGTACACGGCGTGCAAGCGGTGACGGTGGTCGACATTCTTCCCGGTCAGCGTCGGCACCTGCAGCTCGATGCGTTGCTCGCGGCCATGACCGACCCGGTCCTGGCGCTGGACAGTGCCGGCAAGGTGCTGTTGGCCAACCCGGCACTGATCGCCTTGTACGGTCGCGAGCCTGACGGCGAAAGCATCGCCGACCTGTTCGCCGACCCGGCACTGCTCGAATCCCTGCTGGAAAACGGCTTCCGCCTGCCGCTGCGGGAAGTCACCGTCAACGGCCAGACGTTGCTGCTGGACGCCACACCGATTACCGACGCCGGCGCCCTGCTGACCCTGTATCAACCGAACCGCATCGGCGAACGCCTCTCGGCGCTGCACCACGACCATGCCGAAGGTTTCGATGCGCTGCTCGGTGAGTCCCCGGCGATTCGCACCCTCAAGGCTCGCGCCCAGCGTGTTGCGGCCCTCGATGCACCGTTGTTGATTCAGGGCGAAACCGGCACCGGCAAAGAACTGGTGGCGCGTGCCTGCCACGCCATTAGCGCCCGGCACAGTTCGCCATTTCTGGCGCTGAACTGTGCGGCATTGCCGGAGAACCTCGCCGAAAGCGAACTGTTCGGCTACGCCCCCGGCGCCTTCACCGGCGCACAACGGGGCGGCAAACCGGGGCTGATGGAACTGGCCAACCAAGGCACGGTGTTTCTCGATGAGATCGGCGAGATGTCGCCGTATTTGCAGGCCAAGTTGCTGCGCTTCTTGAACGACGGCAGCTTCCGCCGGGTGGGCGGGGATCGTGAGGTGAAGGTCAACGTGCGGATCCTCAGCGCCACGCACCGTGACCTGGAAAAAATGGTCAGCGAGGGTTCGTTCCGTGAAGACCTCTTCTATCGCCTCAACGTCCTGAACGTCGAAGTTCCGCCCCTGCGCGAACGCGGCCAGGACATCCTGTTGCTGGCCCGCTACTTCATGCAGCAGGCCTGCGCGCAGATCCAGCGCCCGGTCTGCCGTCTGGCGCCCGGGACCTATCCGGCACTGCTGGGCAATCGCTGGCCGGGTAACGTACGGCAATTGCAGAACGTGATCTTTCGCGCCGCTGCGATTTGCGAAAGCAGCCTTGTCGACATTGGCGACCTCGATATTGCCGGTACCTCCGTGGCGCGCCAGAGTGACAGCGACGTCGACAGCCTCGAACAAGCCATGGAAGAGTTCGAAAAAACCCTGCTGGAAAAACTCTACGTCAGCTACCCCTCAACCCGCCAACTGGCCAGCCGTTTGCAAACTTCCCACACGGCGATCGCCCATCGGTTGCGCAAGTACGGCATTCCCAATAAGCCCTGAAGCCTCACTTGGCTTAGCATTGGAACGCGCGCCCCTGTAGGAGCTGCCGAAGGCTGCGATCTTTTGACTTTGAATTTGCAGCGCCTGCGACAAGATCGCAGCCTTCGGCAGCTCCTACGGGTCGGATTCCAATTCAAGGGCTTCTAACCTGCTCAAAAACGACCTCCGTCTGTACTGAAAGCGCTACAGCGGAACGATATCGCTACACCCTCTCCTGATCACCGCTGTGCAAGGCTTTGATCCACTTAGTCTTTTTTCTCCACCCTGTGCTGTAGCGATTTCGCTACAGCCAGCAAATTCATACACCTTGAACAAACATATAACTCATTGATTTATATCGATTAAATAACATTGGCCGCGATTTTGCTTAGTAACCGCTTATAAAGCAGGGCTTTTGCCCAAGCATTCAATCGCGTCCACCAGACGAGTCTGGCCCCCTTAGGAGTTTCCATGAGCGAGTTGCGTTTTACTGAAGATCACGAATGGCTGCGCACCGAAGCTGACGGCACTGTCACCGTCGGCATCACCGCTTTCGCACAGAACGCCCTCGGCGACGTGGTTTTCGTACAACTGCCTGAGCTGCAGTCCTACGACAAAGGCGCTGAAGCCGCCACCGTGGAATCGGTAAAAGCCGCCAGCGGCGTGTACATGCCGTTGGACGGTGAAGTGCTGGAAGTGAACCCGGCACTCGACAGCAGCCCTGAACTGGTCAACGAAGATCCGCTGGGTGAAGGCTGGTTCTTCCGCTTCCAGCCAACCGATGCATCGGCTGTCGCCAAACTGCTGGATCAAGACGCCTACGACCGTCTGATCAAAGCCAACGCCGAAGCATGAGGAGCGCTGACATGACTCAAGTAAGCCTGACCACCGCCAACGAATTCATCGCCCGCCACATCGGCCCGCGTGCCGGCGACGANCAAGCCATGCTCAANNGCCTCGGNTTCGACTCGCTGGAAGCCCTGAGCGCCAGCGTCATCCCCGACAGCATCAAGGGCACCAGCGTCCTCGGCCTCGAAGACGGCCTNAGCGAAGCCGATGCCCTGGCCTTGATCAAATCCATCGCCGGCAAAAACCAGCTGTTCAAGACCTACATCGGCCANGGCTACTACGGCACGCACACGCCGTCGCCAATCCTGCGCAACCTGCTGGAAAACCCGGCCTGGTACACCGCCTACACCCCGTACCAACCGGAAATCTCCCAGGGCCGTCTCGAAGCGCTGCTGAACTTCCAGACCCTGATCAGCGACCTCACCGGCCTGCCGATCGCCAACGCCTCGCTGCTGGATGAAGCCACCGCCGCCGCCGAAGCGATGACCTTCTGCAA
>NZ_CP024866.1:1172192-1173395 GCF_004136015.1 Pseudomonas sp. ACM7
TGCAAACGCCTGAGCAAGAACAAGGGTGCAAACGCCTGAGCAAGAACAAGGGCAGCCATGCGTTCTTCGCTTCCGTGCATTGCCACCCGCAAACCCTCGACGTGCTGCGCACCCGGGCCGAGCCGCTGGGCATCGACGTGGTGGTGGGCGACGAACTTGAACTGACTGACGTCAGCACCTTCTTTGGCGCCCTGCTGCAATACCCGGCGAGCAACGGTGACGTCTTCGATTACCGCGAACTGACCGAACGCTTCCACGCCGCCAACGCGCTGGTGGCCGTGGCGGCCGACCTGCTGGCCCTGACCGTGCTCACCCCGCCAGGCGAATTCGGCGCCGACGTGGCCATCGGCAGCGCGCAACGCTTCGGCGTGCCGCTGGGCTTCGGCGGCCCGCACGCGGCATATTTCTCCACCAAGGATGCATTCAAGCGCGACATGCCGGGCCGTCTGGTCGGCGTCTCCGTCGACCGTTTCGGCAAGCCGGCCCTGCGCCTGGCGATGCAGACCCGCGAGCAACACATCCGCCGCGAGAAAGCCACCAGCAACATCTGCACCGCGCAGGTCTTGTTGGCCAACATCGCCAGCATGTACGCCGTGTACCACGGCCCGAAAGGCCTGACGCAGATTGCCAACCGCGTGCATCACCTGACCGCGATTCTGGCCCAAGGCTTGAAAACAATCGGTCTGAACGTCGAGCAAGCCAGCTTCTTCGACACCCTGACCCTGAACACTGGCGCCAACACCGCCAAGCTGCACGATCAGGCGCGTGCCCAGCAGATCAACCTGCGCGTAATCGATGCCGAACGTCTGGGCCTGTCCCTCGACGAAACCACGTCGCAAGCCGACGTGGAAACCCTGTGGGCCCTGCTGGCCGACGGCAAAACCCTGCCGGACTTCGCTGCTCTCGCCGCTTCGGTGACTAGCACGATCCCGGCCGCCCTGCTGCGCCAGTCGCCCATCCTCAGCCACCCGGTGTTCAACCGTTACCACTCGGAAACCGAGCTGATGCGCTACCTGCGCAAGCTCGCCGACAAGGACCTGGCCCTGGATCGCACCATGATCCCGCTGGGCTCGTGCACCATGAAACTCAACGCCGCCAGCGAAATGATCCCGGTGACCTGGGCCGAGTTCGGCGCCCTGCACCCGTTCGCCCCGGCCGCGCAAAGCGCCGGCTACCAGCAGCTGACCGATGAACTGGAAGCGA